>NZ_JBEZJL010000081.1:0-51203 GCF_040651755.1 Actinomadura sp. NPDC048394
CGCCGGGGGGGGACGGCCGCGGCTCCTCGGCTTCCGGCCTCAGCGGGTCAGGACGACCTTGAGAGCGCCTGTATGGGCGGCGTCGGCGAAGACCTCGTAGGCCTTCGGGAAGTCGTCGAGGCCGAAGCGGTGCGTGACGAACCGTCCGGCGTCGAGCTGCCCACCGGCGAGCAGCCGCAGCAGCGTGGGCGTCGAGAAGGTGTCGACCAGCCCGGTGGTGATCGTGACGTCCCGGATCCACTGCTCTTCCAGGTGCAGCGTCGCGGGCTTGCCGTGCACGCCGATGTTGGCGATGCGGCCGCCGGGGCGGGCCAGCGCGACCGCGAGCTCGAAGGCGTCCGGGACGCCGACGGCCTCGATCGTCACGTCCGCGCCGAGCCCGCCGGTCAGCTCGCGGACGATCTCGGCCGGGTCCTCGCGGGAGTTGTTCACCAGGACGTCCGCGCCGAACTGCTTGGCCGCCTCGAGACGGCTGTCGGCCAGGTCGACGGCGATGATCCGGCTCGGGCTGAACAGCCGGGCGCCCATGATCGTGGACAGGCCGATCGGGCCGGCGCCGACGACCGCGATGACGTCGCCGGGTGCCACGTGTCCGTTCAGGACGCCGACCTCGTACCCGGTGGGGAGGATGTCGGCCAGCATCAGCACGTCCTCGGCCGGGACGCCGTCCGGCAGCCGGTGCACGGAGGTGTCGGCGAAGGGCACGCGGACGTATTCGGCCTGCGTTCCGTCGATCTTGTGGCCGAGGATCCATCCGCCTCCGCCGAGGCACTGCCCGTACCTGCCCTCGCGGCAGAACCGGCAGGTCCCGCAGGAGGTGATGCAGGAGACCAGTACCTTGTCACCCGGCCTGACCGTCCGGACGCCGGGTCCGGTGGTCTCGACGGTTCCGACGGCCTCGTGGCCCAGGATCCGGCCGTCGGTGACGGCCGGGACGTCGCCCTTCAGGATGTGCAGGTCCGTTCCGCAGATCGTCACCGCGTCGACCCGCACCACCGCGTCGCCGTCGTCGACGACCTGCGGCTTCGGGACCTCTTCCCAAGCCTTGCTGCCCGGACCGTGATACACCAGCGCGCGCATTGGGGGCCTCCTCCGTTGCTCGGTTTCCCGTTCCTCCAGCTTTTTCGGCGGCGGCGAGGGCCGGGCAGTGCCCAACGTCCCGGAGGAAGGGCCTTACGTCCCGCCGACGACGGAGCGCGGGTCGCGAATCTGCAGCCCTAGTTGAACCTTCCACATCGCCTCGGCCAGAGCGTGGAACTGGTAGAGCAGGCGACGCAGGACGGGGAGGTCACCGGCGTCCGCGGTCGCGGCGGCGTGCTCGGCGACGATCCTCAGGCGGTTGACGCGGCAGCCCAGGAAGTGCGCGAGGGCCTCGCGCCGCACGCTTCCCGAGAGCGCGTCGAGCAGAACCGCCTCGGCGGCGTCCAGCTCGCCCAGCACTTCGGCGGTGGCGGCCCGGACGTCCCTCCCGGTGCCCCTGCCGTTCCTTGCCAGCAGCTTCAGCCTGCCCAGCGCGGGCAGGCAGCGGCGATGACGTTCTCGCAGGACGTCCTCAAGGGTGGCCGCACTCGCGGCTGTCGCGCTCATGTTCTTCTCCGTCCGTGGCGATGTGCCGGTCGTCCCCCAGCGAAACGCCGTGCCGGCCAGGGTCGTCGTCACGCACTTCCACGCTCCCCGCCGGCGGCGGGGTCCGGTAGGGAGGGAGGTCCCGGTCCACGGGCCGAAGGTCCCAAGGCGTTCACCGGCCTTGCGGACCGAAGGCCCCTCGGTCGAAGGACCAAGGTCCCTGGGGCGGTTGTGATCAGCGGGGCCATCGTGGAGGAGCAGACCGAAACAGGACGGTCTCCCCCGGGCGACCGGGGCAGGCCGCCCACCCCGAGTGCTCCAGGAGAAGCCATGCCACATCAGGCCTGGTCCACCCCAGAAACGGCCACCGGGTCGCCGACGGAGGCGCCCCCGGCACTGCCGATGTCCTTCGTCCTGTCCGGCGACGTCAACGCCGGCCAGGTGCAGCGGGCCCGCACGGTGTTCTCCCGGGTGCTGGCGCACGCTCACGAACCGGTCCTGTCGGTCCGGGCGACCCTGACCCTCGTGCCCTCGCACGGCAGGGCCTCGACGGCGGAGGCGTCGGTGCAGGCCGACATCAACGGCCGGCTCCTCCACGCGCACGCCGAGGCCGCGTCGCTGCACGAGGCCATCGCCGCGACCGCGGACCGGCTCACGGCCCAGATGGAGCGCTCCGCGCGCGACTGGGAATCGCGTCGCGGACGGCACCCGCGGCCGTCGCGTGGTGACGGCGGCGCACCGGCCCCCTCCGGCCATGACCGGCGCGCGAGACCTGAACAATGATCACCAATGAGTCCTGCGGGCTCCGCCCGCTCGACCGCCCCGACTGCCTGTGGCGGCTGACGCACGCGGTCGTCGGACGCGTGGCGTGGGCGGGCTGCGGCGGGCGCGCCGTGCTCGTCCCGGTGAACTTCGTCATCGACGGCCCCGGAATCGTGTTCCTCACCGCGGCCGGCGGCCACCTGTTCGAGGCGGTCCGCTCCCGGAGCCGGCTGACCTTCGAAGCGGACGGCACGGGCCCCGCCTCGGACGAGGGATGGAGCGTGCTGCTCAGCGGGCGTCCCGAGATCATCACCGACCGCGGCAAGGTCCGGTCGCTGGAGCAGCACCCGCTCGCCGCCTGGGCCCGCGTCCCCCATCGCCGGTTCGTGCGGATGGCGGCCGAGGAGATCACCGGGCACGTCATGCCGCTGCGCCGCGCCGGGACCGAGGGCCCAGCGGGCTGACGCGCGAGCCCAGCCCTCTCTTGATCACCCGCTCTCCTTGAGGACGGCGCGGGTGGCCGCGGCGATCTCGAGGTCCTCGCGGGCGACGACCACCAACGACGCCACGGCTGCGTCGGGCGGGCTGATCACGGCGTCTCCGCAGGTGACGGCGTTGCGATCTGGATCGACCTCGACGCCGAGGAAGCCCAGGTCGGCGGCCAGCCGCCGCCTGGTCACGGGGTCGTGTTCACCGACGCCGCCGGTGAACACCAGCGCGTCCAGGCCGCCGAGGGCCGCGGCCATCGCCGCCGCGCAGGCCCGCAGCCGGTGGTGGTAGACGGCCAGCGCGGCTTCCGCCACGTCGTCTCCGGCGGCTGCGCGGGAGCGCAGCCTGCGCATGTCTCCGGTGCCGGCGAGAGCCCGCAGCCCGGAGCGGTGTTCGAGGGCGTCGGCGATCTCGCCGGCGGGGACGCCGTGCGCCAGCAGCCACAGCGGGATGCCGGGGTCGATGCTGCCCGCGCGGGTGGCCATGACGATGCCCTCCTGCGGGGTGAAGCCCATGGTGGTGTCGACCGACCGTCCGTTCGCCACCGCCGCGAGGGAGGCGCCCGATCCGAGATGGCACACCACGAGGCGCAGGACGGCGGGGTCGGCATCCAGGAGCTGGGCCGCGCGGCGGGAGGCGTAGGCGTGCGACAGGCCGTGGAAGCCGTAGCGGCGGATGCCGTACCGCTCGCGCCATTCGGCTGGCAGGGCGTAGGTCGCGGCGGCGTCCGGCAGGGTGGCGTGAAAGGCGGTGTCGAAGCAGGCCACCGCCGGTACGTCCGGGAGAACTCTGCGGATCTCCCCCAGCGCGTACAGCGACAGCGGCTGGTGCAGCGGCGCCAGGTCGACAAGGTGGTACAGCCGTTTGGTGACCTCGTCGTCGATCAGGACCGGGTGGGTGTGGTCGCGGCCGCCGTGCACGAAGCGGATGCCGACCGCGTCGGGACGCGGCAGGCGCGCGACGGAGGCGATGACGCGCTCGGCCTGGCGGTCGGCTCCGCCGGTCGGCAGTTCGATGTGGGCGCTCGTGGTGTCGTCGGCTTCCAGGAGGCTCAGCTTGACGCTGCTGGAGCCGGGGTTGACGGTGAGCACTCGCATGTCGCGCTCCTTCACACCCCTTGCTCAGTACGGCCAGGTCCAGTCGCGGACTTCCGGGGCGTCCTCGCCGTGTTCGCGGGTGTACGCGCGCAGCCGCAGCCGCTCGTCCGCCATGCGCTGCCGGACGTTCGCGACCCGGCCACCGAGAGACGGGACGCGGTCGATGACGTCCATGACGAGGTGGAAGCGGTCCAGGTCGTTCAGCATCACCATGTCGAACGGCGTGGTCGTGGTGCCCTCCTCCTTGTAGCCGCGGACGTGCAGGTTGTGGTGTCCGTGGCGGCGGTAGGCGAGCCGGTGGATCAGGTACGGGTAGCCGTGGAAGGCGAAGATGACGGGCTTGTCGGTGGTGAACAGGGCGTCGAACTCGACGTCGGGCAGTCCGTGCGGGTGCTCCTCGACGGGCTGCAGGCGCATGAGGTCGACGACGTTGACGACGCGGACCCGCAGGTCCGGGAAGAAGCGCCGCAGCAGGTCCGCCGCCGCGAGGGTCTCCAGGGTGGGCACGTCCCCGGCGCAAGCCAGAACCACGTCGGGGTCGGCACCGCCGTCCGTCGATGCCCAATCCCAGATCCCGATGCCGCGCGTGCAGTGCGCGATCGCCTCGTCCATCGGCAGCCACACCGGGGCGGGCTGCTTGCCGGCGACGATGACGTTGACGTAGTCGCGGGAGCGCAGGCAGTGGTCGGCGACCGAGAGCAGGGTGTTGGCGTCCGGCGGCAGGTAGACGCGGGTGATCTCGGCCTTCTTGTTGAGCACCACGTCCAGGAAGCCGGGGTCCTGGTGGGTGAAGCCGTTGTGGTCCTGCCGCCACACGTGCGAGGACAGCAGGTAGTTCAGCGAGGCGATGGATCGCCGCCAGGGCAGGTGCCGGGTGACCTTCAGCCATTTGGCGTGCTGGTTGAACATGGCGTCGACGATGTGGATGAACGCCTCGTAGCTGTTGAACAGGCCGTGCCGCCCGGTGAGGAGGTAGCCCTCCAGCCAGCCCTGGCACAGGTGCTCGCTGAGCACCTCCATGACGCGGCCGGTGCGGGCCAGGTGCTCGTCGGTGTCGCGCTGGTCGCCTTCGAACACGCGGTCGGTGACGTCGAAGACGGCGCCGAGCCGGTTGGAGGCCGTCTCGTCGGGCCCCATGATCCGGAAGTTGTGCGGGTTCGCGGTGACGACGTCGCGCAGGTACCCGCCGAGGACGCGGGTGGCCTCGGCGGTGGCGTTGCCGTGCTTGTCCACCGGCACCCCGTAGGCGCGAAGGTCGGGCAGGTCAAGGGGGCGCAGCAAGAGCCCGCCGTTGGCGTGCGGGTTGGCGCTCATCCGCCGGTTCCCTGTCGGCGCGAGGTCGCGCAGTGCGGCGACCGGCCGTCCGGCGCCGTCGAAGAGTTCGTCCGGACGGTAGGAGCGCAGCCATGCCTCCAGCTGGGCTAGATGCTCCGGGTTGTCGCGGACGCCCGCGAGCGGCACCTGGTGTGCGCGCCACGTCCCCTCGACCGGCAGCCCGTCGACCTGTTTCGGGCCCGTCCACCCCTTCGGCGTCCGGAGAATGATCATCGGCCAGCGGGGACGGCCGGTCGCGCCCTCGTCGCGGGCGGCGAGCTGAATGCCGGCGATCTCGTCCAGCGCCCGGTCGAGCGCCGCCGCCATGTCCCGGTGCATCGTCGCCGGATCGTCGCCGGAGACCACGATCGGCGCGTACCCGTACCCCTCGAACAGCGTGACCAGCTCTTCCTCGGGGATGCGGGCGAGCACCGCCGGATTGGCGATCTTGTAGCCGTTCAGGTGGAGGATTGGCAGCACCGCGCCGTCGTTCACCGGGTCGAGGAACTTGGTGGAATGCCAGCTGGTCGCCAGCGGCCCGGTCTCGGCCTCGCCGTCCCCGACGATGCACGCCACGACCAGGCCGGGGTTGTCGAACGCGGCGCCGTAGGCGTGCGCGAGGGAGTAGCCGAGCTCGCCGCCCTCGTGGATCGAGCCCGGCGTCTCCGGCGCCACATGGCTCGGGATCCCGCCGGGGAAGGAGAACTGCCGGAACAGCGCCCTCATCCCCTCGGCGTCCTGGGACACCGCGGGATAGACCTCGCTGTAGGTGCCCTCCAGCCAGGCGTTGGCGACCGCGGAGGGACCGCCATGGCCCGGGCCCATGACGTAGATGGCGTCCAGATCGCGAGCCCTGATGACCCGGTTCAGGTGGACGTAGCAGAAGTTGAGCCCGGGCGAGGTGCCCCAATGCCCCAGGAGCCGGGGCTTGATGTGCTCCGGACGCAGCGGCTCGCGCAGCAGCGGATTGTCCAGCAGGTAGATCTGCCCGGCCGACAGGTAGTTAGCCGCTCTCCAGTAGGCGTCGATCGACCCGAAGTCGGCGTCGGTCGGCGGGCCGCTCGGCGTTGTCGTGGACGTCACCGTTCCTCCTTGAGATCGCTGATCTCAGCGCATCACGGGACGGGCCGCGCACGGCAGGGCCGAAGGTCACATGCCCCCGATGCGAGGGTCCCGGACAGGGGCGGCGCGACGGTCGTAGCCGGCGGCCGGGAGCGTCGTGATCTACTTGGCCCGAGCACGCCGAGACGGGAGGGCCGCCATGAGCAAGGGATCGGGCAAGGTCAAGCGGCTGCCCCGTGACGTCTACGAGCGTGAGCTGGCCCGGCTCCAGGCGGAGCTGGTGACGCTGCAGGAGTGGGTGCGCGCCGAGGGCGCCCGCGTCGTGGTGGTGTTCGAGGGACGGGACGCGGCCGGCAAGGGCAGCACGATCAAGCGGGTCACCGAGTACCTCAACCCCCGGGTGGCCCGGATCGTGGCGCTGCCCGCCCCGACCGACCGCGAACGCACCCAGTGGTACTTCCAGCGCTACGTCGAGCACCTGCCCGCGGCCGGCGAGATCGTGCTGTTCGACCGGTCCTGGTACAACCGGGCGGGCGTCGAGCGGGTCATGGGCTTCTGCACCCAGCAGGAGTACACGCGCTTCCTGCACCAGTGCCCGATCTTCGAGCGGCTGCTCGTCGAGGACGGCGTCCTGCTGCGCAAGTACTGGTTCTCCGTGAGCGACGCCGAGCAGGAACGGCGCTTCCGGAGCCGGCTGGAAGACCCGATGCGGCGCTGGAAGCTGTCCCGCATGGACCTGGAGTCGATCACCAGGTGGGAGGACTACTCGCGGGCCAAGGACGAGATGTTCGTCCACACCGACATCCCCGAAGCGCCGTGGTACGTCGTGGAGAGCGAGGACAAGCGGCGGGCGCGGATCAACATGATCGCGCACCTGCTGTCGACCATCCCGTACCACGAGGTGGAGCGGCCAGCGCTCGAACTGCCTCCCCGCCCCGCGCCCAAGGGCTATGAGCGGTCGCCGCGCGAGATGCAGACCCAGGTCCCCGACCACTCCGCCACGCTGCGCTCCTGATCGGGGACGCTGGTCAGGTCCGTTCCCATCCGCGGCGGACCGGGACCGCGCCCAGCCGGTCGTCGCGGGAGCGGTAGACGATGTAGGGACGGGTCAGGTAGCCGACCGGGGCGGTGAGCATGTGCACCAGCCGGGTGAACGGCCAGATGCAGAACAACACCATGGCGCTGATCGCGTGCAGCTTGAACAGGATCGGCACGTCGCTCATCAGACCGGCGTGCGGGTCGAGGTAGAAGACGGAACGGAACCAGACCGAAACGGTCGTGCGGTAGTCGTAGCCGCCGCCGAGCATGTTGGCGACGACGGTGGCGGACAGGCCGAGGACGATGGTCACCGCGAGCACTGCGTACATCAGCTTGTCGTTGCGGGTGGTGGCGGAGAACACCGGTCCAACGGTCCGGCGCCGCTAGATCAGGATCGCCAGCCCGACGACGGTGCACGCTTCCGCGATGGTGCCGAGGACCAGTAGCGCCCACGCCCAGAAGTTCAGCGCGAATCCCACCGTGACCAGCACCAGCATCACTATCGAGCGCGATCCACCACTCGCCGCGGCCGGCACGCTCGCGCGAGTCGGTCCCCTCTCTCGAACCACCCATCGCCTACACCCCCCTCGATCATTCGATGCCGCGCTTCGTGCACGGCGCGTACCCGACCTCAGCCCGTGAACCGTGATCGATTCGCGTCGAGACCACACTGTTGAAATCGGCCGACCGCAAATAGGGACGTTGGTCCCGTGACGCGGGTCCTTACGGAACACCGGCAGCGCGCAGGCCATGACCGTCACTGCACTCTGGTCGCGCGGCGTCGCAAGCGCACTCTCATGCCGGCGGATGGTGCGAATCAGATCCGGGCAGGACGGCGAGCGGCCGGCACGTTTCTCGCGACGCGATCCCGCAGTTCCCGCAGTCTGGGCTGAGCTTGGGGGACCGGCGGAGCCGCGCCGTTCGCCGCGACCACGCGGCGGCGGAGCCGGAGGAGATCGGTGCGGCACCGGGCTCGCGCCGATGACACGGGCTGGCCTGACTTGAGGATATGGCCGGCGAGCATGACCGCCTCCAGCAGGGCGGTGTGACCGGCGGGGCACCTTTCGCCTCTGACCACCAGGAAGTCACCCCGCTCGCCACGGAACACCTGCTTGCCCGCCGGCAGCGTCCCCGTCTTCGGCCACGAGGCGCGGACCGCAGCGCCGTGCTGGTCGACGAGTTGCGAGATCATCTCGAAACCGCCGCCCGCGAGCGCGCCGCGAACGGCGTCGATCAGCCACCCGTCGATCGGTATGGCGGACGTCCTCGATGCGTCCGAAGCCGACCGGTCCGCCTGGGCATCGGCGTAGATCCTCACGTTGCGCAAGCCCCGCACGGTCGAGTGCGTGGCGAGACCTGAACGCTCGCAGCGCCAGGTCCGTGCCGGTCAGGCGGATGCCGACCCTGGGGGAGCCCTGGCGGAGCGAACCTCTGCCATCGCCGTCCGCACGTCCTGCACGGCCTTCGCATCGACACCGCCGTCGACCTCGACGAGTACCGCGACGACTTCCTCGCCGCGGCTCAGCAGCATCTGGAGATCCGCCGCGCGCCGGTCGCCGCTGATCAGCCCCGCCCAGGGAAGGCCGAAGCGCTCCGCCGCCAGACCGCAGGTCGCGGCGAAGCCCGCGATCAAAGCCGACCGGACACCGAGCGCGCCTTCCGCGTCCCGATCCCTACTGGGCAGGTCGATCGCACCGCTCTCGCCCGCAGCCGGCGCGAGGGCTGCGGCCCCCCGACCGCGTACGGGCGCCCACGACGATCAGGCGCGCCGCGTGCGAAGCGTTCGACAGGGCGGTCACCGGGTGCGCCAAGGTGACCTCGCAAGCGACCTTGACCTCGGCGTCGCCTTGCTCGGCGCACTCGTATCCGCCGGCTACCGCAACGCCATCGACGACAAGCTGCACGACATCCCCCAAGACGCCGCAGACACCGCCCGGCAAGGCGTCGCCAACGCCGTCCAGGCGGCCGGCAGCACCGGCCCCCACGCACAGGACCTGCTCCATGCAGCCCACCAGTCCTTCATCGACGGCTGGCAGCAGGCCATGTGGGCAGGCGCCGCCATCATGGGCGCCCTACTCGTCCCCACAAGAGCCGCGCCACAGCCCAAAGCAAAGGACACAAACCATTCCACCCACTATCAACAACACTCATGGTCAGTACAACTAGGCCGCATTGGCGCGGATTGACCGGGCCGGCTCCGGTCAGCCGAGTGCGGCGCCGTTGTCCCCTCCGTACTGCATGCCGAGGGCCATGGCGTCATCGCCCAGAGCAACGTCCACCCCGTCCGGAATGCGACGCCCGGAGAGCATTTCAGGACGGACCCTGATGAGCAGGTCCCGTTGCCCCGGCGCCCAGGTGCGCAGTTCGATCCCCTGCAGCAACGCGACCTCGCCTGGCGCGGAGACCCGCCGCGCCGGACCGACCGCGACCACGGACCAGCCCGTGCGCGTGTCGACATCGAACTCGTCGATCTCGAAGGCGACGATGGTCCCGGTCGCAGCGGTGGCCAGCCGGGAGGTCCGCGACGTCCGGAAGACGATGTCCTCGCCGTCGAGGACGTAATTGACCGGTTGGATCGCCGGCAGGGCGTTGTGGGTGAAGACGATCCGGCCGACCTCGGCATGCCGCAGCAGATCCCGGCACTCGCCGGGCCCGAGGATCTCCAGACCACTGCGATCGAATTGCATGATTCCAGGGTGCAAGAGCGCGCGTGTGCCCTGTTAGGGCCCAAGGTCCCGACTCCTTGTTCCGCCCGCACCAGCGGCAACCAGCCAGAAGATCTTCCTCACGAACCCGCAGACTCTTCCGATGGTCTTTGCGGGCGATCCACCGCAGGAGGCTGGCGGGCATAGCAGGCGATCTGTCGGCGGGTCTTGTCGAACATGCGCCGCCCGCAGATCGTGCAAGAAGTGCAAGAGCGGAAGCAGTAGGAGCGCTTCGCGTCAGAACACGCGGCGTAGCCCGACCGCCCACCTGCACGGCAATGTTCCACGCTCCGGACACAGCGATCGTGGGCGCCTGCAGCACCGGGTCCTGGCGAGCGAACGCTTCGCCGGCGCTGCGCCCCCAGCAGGCGCGTGAGCGGGCGCCGGGGCAGCGGCGCCCGGGCCGGGCGCGGGGCGTCGCTGTTCGCCGGGACTGGGAAGGAGGAGGACGTGGCGGGCGTGGTAGATCCGCAAAGTCCTGCGGACCGCCACCGGACTCACCGAGCCCATGTCCATCATCCTGACCGGCGGCCGCTACCAGCTCGACCCGAACCTCATCGACGTCGACCCTGGCGCCTCAGTGCCAGCCTGCAGGGGGCTCGGCAGACAGAGGACGACGCTGAGCACGCCCGGGCAATCGACACCGTCGTCGATCTCTATACCGCCGACTTCGCCGACGGCCTCACTCATGAATGGGCGGCGAACCATCGCGAACATCTGCGCCGCGCCACCATCAACGCTCTAGCCCGTCTCGCGCAACGCCTCGAAGAACATCCGGACAAGGCCATCCCAGCACTGGAACACGCCATCCGCCTTGATCCCTGCGCGGAGCCTCACTACCGCTCACTCATGAAGCTAGAGGCCCGCCTCGGCAACCGCGATGCGGTCAAACGCACCTGTCAGCTCCTGTCCCGCCACCTCGACGACCTCGACGCCGATCCCGAGCCCGAGACGCAGCAACTTCTCCCTAACCTCCCACGCTCTCGTCCCCGCTGACCAGTGCCGGCGCAGCACACCACCGCAGTTGTCTCGTGAGAGGACGGACCCGGTGCACGGAACCGCCCGCCGCCCAGGCTAGGAAGGCAGTAACGGCGCAGCCACGGCGCACGAGTGGCCCGCTGGAGCCACCATCCCTGTTCTTGACGATGCGTTGAAGTCGTGAAGGAAGACGGAACCTTTCTGCCGGAAGGAACGGCAGCGGTCGAGCTAGGGCCGGGACGTGGGCTGGAATATCTCGATGAGGTTGCCGGCGGGGTCGGCGAGCAGGATCTGGCGACCGCCCGGGCCGGAGACGGTGTCGCTGCGGAAGGCGGCGCCCGCCGCGCGCAGGCGGGTGATCTCGGTGTCCAGGTCGTCGACGATCAGGTGGTTGCGGTTGCGGCCGGCGCCGGCGGCGTCGGCGGGAGTGGCGCGGGTACCGGAACTGGCGGGGCCGGACAGCAGTAGCCGCAGCGGTCCGCGGACCACGTCAGCGAAGGCGGGCGCGGCATCGTGGTTGAGGGTGAAGCCGAGGTGTGTGGTGTAGAAGTCGATGGCTGCTTGAACGTCGTCGACGAGGTAGCGGACGCCGGCGTGCTGGTCGGGTGCCGTCATGGGTGAGCCTCCGGTAGGAGAGTGAGGACGGGCAGCAGGTAGCGGACGCGCGTGTCGATGTCGGCGGCCGTCCGGATGAAGGCGGCCTCCTCGGCCTTGCGTCCGCGGCCGTCCGGGCCGGTGGGGTCGGACGGAGTGGTGAGATCCGACGGGGTGGCGGGGTCGGGAATGCTCCAGTGGATCCGCCGGGCGTCGCCGGGGAACTCCGGGCAGGCTTCCCGGGCCCTGTCGCACAGGGTGATCACGTAGTCGAAGCGGCGGCCGTGCAGGGTGTCCAGGTGACGGGGCCGCTGTCCGCCGATGTCGATGCCATACCGCTCGCCGAGGACCTGCACCGCACGGGGATGCAGGGCGGGTTTGGGACGGGTGCCGGCACTGATCGCGGTCACCTGTCCGGCGGAGTGGTGGCGCAACAGCGCTTCGGCGATCGGTGAGCGGGCGCTGTTGCCCGTGCACACCAACAGCACCCCGTGCCGAGGCCAGTGTCGCCCGCCGTCCGGGGCTGCCGGGGGTGCGGTGATGCCGCGAAGGGCCGGGTGCAGGGCGGTTCCGGTCGCGGCGAGGGTCTGCGCGCAGCGGTCCAGATCGAGGCGGTAGTAGCTGTCGCGCCCGTCGAAACTGCTGCGGGCGGCGGTGACCAGGCCGCCGTCGCGCAGCAGCCGCAGATGGTAGGACACCAGGTTCTGCGGCGCGTCGACCAGCGCGATGAGTTCCCGGACCCGCAGGTCACCACCCGCGAGGGCGGTCAGCAGCCGCCAGCGCACCGGATGGGCGGCCAGGCGCACGAACTCCGGCACGTCGCGTGTGCCGCTGCTCGAGGTGGCTTGACTCGGTGACACCACACTCGGGACGATACATCAAACCGGTTTGATGGAATAGCGGGCGGAGGGCCGGCGATGCCGTCTGAACCACGCTCCGGATCCAGGGCTCCCGGGACGGCGGCGCCCGCGCCCGGCGGCGCTCTGGCGCGCCGGCTGGGGACCGGGGACGCGGTGGTGATCGGGCTCGGGTCGATGATCGGGGCGGGGGTGTTCTCTGCGTTCGGCCCGGCCGCGCGCGCCGCCGGGACGGGGCTCCTGATCGGGCTAGTGATCGCCGCGGTGATCGCCTACTGCAACGCGGTGGCCTCCGCGCAGCTGGCGGCGGCCTACCCGACGTCCGGCGGCACCTACATCTACGGCCGCGAACGCCTCGGCGACTGGTGGGGCTTCGCCGCCGGGTGGGGGTTCGTGGTCGGCAAGACCGCCTCGTGCGCCGCCATGGCGCTCACCTTCGCCTCCTACGCGGTTCCCGGACCCTGGTGGGCGCAACGCGCTGTCGCGGTCGCGGCGGTGCTGGGCCTGACTGCGCTCAACTACCACGGAGTGACCAAGACCGCCCTGCTCACCCGCCTCCTCGTCACCACCAGCCTGATCGCCCTGGCCGTCGTGGTCGCGGGCATCGCGGCAGGCGGTCACGCCGGTACCGCGCGCCTGGGCGGCTGGTCGTCGCTGGGCAGCGGCGGTGCCTACGGCATCCTTCAGGCCGCCGGCCTGCTGTTCTTCGCCTTCGCGGGCTATGCGCGCATCGCCACCATGGGCGAGGAGGTCCGCGACCCGCGCCGCACGATTCCCCGGGCGATCCCGATCGCGCTGCTCATCACCGTGGCGGTCTACCTGGTCGTCGGGGTCGCGGCGCTGCTGGCCGCCGGACCGGACCGGCTCGCCTCCGCGACCGCGCCGCTGACCACCGCCGTCGACGCCGCAGGCGCCGGCGGCCTGGCGCCGGTCGTGCGAGCGGGCGGGGCGCTGGCGGCGCTCGGCGCGCTGCTGGCGCTGATCGCCGGGGTCGGACGCACTGGCCTGGCCATGGCCCGCCGACGCGACCTGCCGGGCCGGCTCGCCGCCGTCCATCCTCGCCACCGGGTACCGCACCGCGCCGAGATCGCCTTGGCGGTCGCGGTCAGCGCCCTGGCGGCCACCGTCGACCTGCGCGGCGTGATCGGCTTCTCCTCCTTCGGCGTCCTGATCTACTACGCCATCGCCAACGCCTCGGCGTTCACCCAACCGCCGTCCGACCGCCGCTGGCCCCGCCCGCTCAACCTGCTCGGCGCCGCCGGATGCCTCACCCTGGTCACCACCCTGCCCTGGCCGTCGGTCGCGGCCGGCTTGATCATGTTCGCCATCGGCCTGGCAGGACGATGGCTGGTCCGGCACCACCGCACCCCGCCCCAGCCGCCCACCGGGTAAGCGCGGCCAGCCGCGCCCCCCGGCTCAAGGCCCTGGCCAAAGTCCGGTTCGTCCTGGTCGATCAGCACGGCACATTCACTTCTACCGGATTAGCACCGCGTGCGCGGAACGCTTCCCGACCACCACCGATCTGGCCATGGGACGTCCCGCGCCGGCCACGCCGATCTCCCCGCCCAAAGGAGACGGCAAGATCACCGCCCGCCACACCTGGGCGTAGAGCCTCCGCCTGTAGCGGGTCGGAGACTGCGGAGCTGCCGTGACCCGCCAGGACCGCCGAACAGGTATGGCCAGGAAGGTAGAGAGTAGGGCAGCCGGCCGATCCGACGGCTGGTGTTGTCGCCTACCTACGTGAGCGGCGGCGGCATACCACTCCGCCGCCGATCACGTCATTTGCTTGCACGGACAGCAATGCCGTGCACCTGGGGACGAGCCGATCGACAAACAGCAGGCCCGGTAACTCTGTTTGATGCCCGGAATCGCCGCCGTCGCAGTGTCAGAGGTCCAGGATGCCGGCCTTCGCGCGGTCGAGCAGACTGCTGAACGCGGCTCGGTCGAGGGTCAGGTGGCCGCCCTGCGGGTTCTTGCTGTCGCGGATGCCGATGGCGGCCGGCACCTGCGCGACCTCGACGCAGTCCTGCTCGGAGTTGCCGCGGCTGCTCTTGCGCCACTCGCCGATGGCGAAGTCAGCACTCATGGTCAGGCCATCTCCCTTGCCGTCTGCCGGAACAACGCCGAGCTCACAGAGTCTTCTGCGCTCAGTGGCGTCGGCACTCACTGAGGTTTCAACTCGCGGAGCGCTCAACCCTCGCGTGAGTCAGCCGACCGGCCGCACCTGGCCCCGTCGTTCCGCTGTCCAGTTCTCTGGCCAGATGTGCGGCAGGCCGATGTCCGCAACGTGAGCTCTCGCGTCCGCCCCGCCACAGTTCGGGTGGCCGCGATGCCCCTCGAAGTCAACCCTTCCATGGAAGGAGGCGAACAGGAAAGTGCCCCCTCTCCGGAAAGGCCCTTGAGGGTTATCTCCCTGAAGATGGGATCACCCAAGAAGGTCACTCGGTCAAAGGCGCCATAGCTGGAGAAGGTAGCGCCGCCAAAGTCAGCGCTACCAGAGAAGGTCACGCCGACGAAGTTCGCGTGGAATCGCCGGAGAACGACACGCCACTGAACGTCGCGTTTCCGACGGAGCAGCCGCGCATCCGGAAATCGATGAGCACTGCGCCGTTGAGGTCGAGTTGCATGTCGTACCAGAACTGGGCGGCCTGCTTCGGCTGAACGTGAGCGCCAAGGATGCGTTGGGCGGCGAGCCGCACTTGGCGTTCCTCGTTGGCATCGGGTGCCGGAGGGGTCGACGCGAGGGCCAGACCGCGCCGGGCGGCCTGAGGCGTTCGAGGGCGTAGAGGCCCGCTAGACGGACGAGTGCTCTATCGCTGCCCAGTTGGTCGGCGGCCTTGGTGTAGAGGTCGGTGATGCGGCGTTCGCCGGCGTCGTGGTCGCTCAGCGCAGTGGCGATCTCCTGGTGACGTTGACGACGAAAGGCCAGCATCAACCCGACGGCCGCACCGGCTCCGCCTCCGGCGGCCAGGCCGGTGCGGACGGCGTCGATGCGCGCGCTCACCCGGGGCGCTCCGACCGGGGCTTTGTCAGCGATGCCCAGGGCCATCCATGAGACCGCAGACCTAGCGCGAAGGTTCCAGATTCTGCATTTATGGACGGACTCCACCTGCAAATCCGGCCGAACCGCGGATTATTCTGGTCGGCATCTCGCTCCCGCTGCGGGCGCGGCTCTCTCCCCACCTCGGCGACCACCACCGCCCTGTGCCGCATCTTGGCCGCCATTGCGACACAGGCCGGTGCAGCCACCGTCCAGAGCATTCCTCGCTGATGACTTTCGACGTTTAGCCCGTTGGTCGCCAGGCGTCCGTGTCTTCAGCTTTGTCGGTGGTCCAGCCGGTGCTTGCCATGGGACCGAGCGCGGTGAGGATGGTCTTGACGAGGCGGTGGAGCGCTTCGGGTTCGTCCAGTCCGCTCGCGGCGGTCAGGGCGTGCAGGCAGTAGAGGGCGAGTTCGGTGGCGGGGACGTCGCGGCGCACCGTCCCTGCCGCCGCGGCGTCGTCGATCAGATCACCGAGGAAGTCGCGCAGTCGCTGGTGGGCTGCAGCGACGTGTTCGCCGGTGTGGAGTTGCCCGGCGAGGTCGCCGTCGTGGTGGCGGCGATGGAAGATCATCTGGGCGTAGGCGGTGAGGACCGCTTCCAGTCGCTCGGCTGCGCCAGTGGCCTCGTCGCGGATCCGGAGCAGTTCCTGCAGATGGTGGTCGACCTGGCGGTCGTGCCAGGCGCGCAGGATGGACCCGACATCGGGGAAGTACTTGTACAGCGTCGCGCGGCCGATGCCGGTGTCCTTAGCGATCTGCGACATCGTCACGCCGGTCAGCCCGCGTTCGGCCACCAGGGCCGCGGTGGCGTCGAGGGTCGCCGCCCGGACGGCGTCGCGGTGTGCCTCGATCGTCTGGCTCCAGATCCTCGGCATGTCGGCCATGGTACGCCGTGCCTCTGGTGCAGACACCTGCCTCCAATAGCGGCACTATGCCGCGAATCCTCGCCCCCCGAGCGCGGAGCACCAGCGAGCATCCCTTCCCGTGCCCCGATACCAACCGTCACTCGGCAACAGTTACCAATACATCTTGACACCTGAAGACACATCATGACTTGACATAGACACTCTGTCTCTAAAAACTGAGTGCCGGTGCTCGTACTGAGGCACACCCACCCAGAACATCCAGGGAGAGCTCGATGCCCGATCTTCCTTCGCATCCTGAGACAGACCAGCAGGGCGAACCTGCGATCGCCGGGGGATCGCGCCGCCGCCGACTGCTCGCCATCGCCCTCGCCGTCGCCGTGGTCGTCCTGGTCGTCGTCCTGCACCTGACCGGCGTCATCAGCATGGGAGAGCACTGATGATCGAGGCCGAAGCGCTCGTCAAGCGCTATGGGGACGTCACAGCGGTGGACGGCCTGTCGTTCACCGCTCCGTCAGGTTCGGTGACAGGGTTCCTCGGGCCGAACGGTGCTGGGAAGTCGACGACGATGCGGATGATCCTCGGGCTGGACGCGCCCACTGCGGGATCGGTCACGGTCAACGGCCGTCCCTACACCGGGTACTGCCGTCCGTTGCGCGAGGTCGGGGCGCTGCTGGACGCCAAGGCGGTGGCCGGCGGACGGTCCGCACGCAACCACCTGATGTGGCTCGCGCTGAGCAACGGCATCCCCCGGTCGCGGGTGGACGAGGTCCTCGAACAGGTCGGTCTTGCCTCGGCGGCACGCAAGAACGTCGGCGGCTTCTCCCTGGGCATGGCGCAGCGGCTCGGGATCGCTGCCGCGCTGCTGGGCGATCCGCCGGTGTTGATGTTCGACGAGCCGGTCAACGGCCTGGACCCCGACGGCGTCGCCTGGATTCGCACGCTGCTGAGGTCGCTGGCCGCGCAGGGACGCACGGTGTTCCTGTCCAGCCATCTGATGAGCGAGATGGCATTGACCGCCGACCGGCTCGTCATCATCGGGCGCGGCCGGCTGATCGCCGAGACCACCGTCTCCGGTCTGCTCGCCGAGGGCGGCGGCAACCACATCAGGGTCCGCTCCGCCGAGGCCGACGACCTGGCGCGCCTGCTCACGGAGCATGGCGCCAGCGTCGGGCGGGAACCGGACGGCGCGCTGCGGGTCACGGGCGTCACCGCCGACCAGATCGGCGACCTCGCCCGCGGCCGCGGGTTCGGCCTGCTGGAGCTATCGCCGCAGCAGGCGTCGCTGGAGCAGCGCTACATGGAACTCACCCGCGACGCCGCCGAGTACCGGTCCGCCGATGCGGCGCCGACCTCGACGATCCCCGTGAACTGAAGGACGTTGCCATGACCGTCACCACTGCATCTTCCCCGTCCTCGGTCGGCCGGTCCTGGGAGCGAGGCGGCGACTTCATCAACGTGCTGCGGGCGGAGATGTGCAAGCTCCGCACCGTCCGCTCCACTTACTGGGTCCTGTTGGTCGCCTTCGCGTCCAACATCGGGTTCGCCGTCCTGACCGCGACGGTCCTGGCGCCCCGGCTCGGCACCGGTGAGCGCGCCCGCGTCGACGTCGTCCAGCTCGCGCTGGCAGGTCTGCACCTGTCCCAGGTCGCCTTCGGAGTGCTCGGCGCCCTCGTCATCACCGGCGAGTACGGGAACGGCATGATCCGCACGACGCTGGCCGCCGTTCCGCGGCGGCGTGCCGTGCTCGCCGCGAAGGCCCTGGTCTTCGCCGGCGTGACGCTGGTCGCCTCCACGGTGTCCACATTCGCCGCCTACCTGGTCTTCCAGGCCACTCTGCCGGCGCACACGCTGACGAGGACGTCGCTGACCGACCCCGGTGTGACCCGTGCGGTGGCCGGGGGCGGGCTGTACCTGACTGCGCTCGGCCTCCTCGGCCTCGGCCTCGGCGCAGTGCTGCGCTCTTCGGCGGGCGCGATCGCCACCCTGTTCGGGCTGCTGTTCATCCCCCCGCTGTTGCTGAATCTGCTGCCGGGATCCTGGAAGGACACCGTCGGGCCCTACATTCCGATGCAAGCAGGCGACCAGATCTATGTCGCCGCCCATCGCGAAGCGGCCAGCCTCGGCCCGTGGACCGGCTTCGGTGTGTTCTGCATCTACGCCGCGGCGGCCCTGGCCGCTGGCTTCTTCCTCACCGGCCGCCGCGATGTCTGAGGCACCTACAGGTGGCTCTCACCACAGGAGCTGCCAGCCGGACGAGATGTACGCCGGTGGCCCGCCTTGGGATATCGGTGCACCGCAACCGGCTTTCGCTGCCCTTGCTCAAACCGGAGCGATGCGCGGACGCGTCCTGGACATCGGCTGCGGAACCGGGGAACACACACTGCTGGCCGCCGCCCACGGGCTGGACGCCACCGGGATCGACCTCGCCGACGGCGCCCTGCGCATGGCCGAAAGCAAGGCGCAGGAACGGGGCTTGACCGCCCGGTTCCTGCGCCTGGACGCCCTGCGAGTGGCCGACCTCGGCGAATCCTTCGACACCGCGCTGGACTCGCTGGTCCTGCACGCCTTCACCCCCGCCGACCGCGCCGCCTACCTGGACGGGCTGCGCTCGGTTCTGCGACCCGGGGGCCGGTTGCTCCTCCTGTGCTACAGCAACCTGCACACCGCTGAGCCCGACGTCCCGCACAAGCTCTCCCGCGAAGACCTCGAGTCAGCGTTCGCTGACGGCTGGGCCCTCGACTTCGTCCAGGCCGCGGTGTCCGCCTCCAACATCCACGCCGACGGCGTCACCGCCTGGCTGGCGGTCTGCACCCGCCTCTGAGGCCCTGACCCGGAAGGACCACCGCCATGTTCGCTTCCCAAGCCCGGATCCGCACTGATCGCGCGGGCCGCTACCTCAAGCAGCTCTGCGAGCACGGTAACCAGATGATCGCGTTCCCCTTCCGGCACGGGGACAGCGCCGACCACATCAAAGGCCGCGACAACGGTCACCATGACGGCGCCGGCCTTCCCCCTGCGGCGCGGCAGATCACCTACTCCGACGCCGAAGGCCTTATCGACTTCGGTTGGGGCCGCTGCACTCTACAGGCGGACGGCCAGGAACTAAGGCTCCACGCCGAAGCCGAAGACCAACGATCCCTGCGGCGACTCCAGGACTCCATCGCCGGTCGCCTGCACGTCATCGGCCGCCGCGACGCGCTGGCCGTCACCTGGAAGCCGATGCAACCCGGCTCGCAAGCCGCAGCGATCCTCAGCGCCCTGATGACGCCCGAAGGCCGCGCCGACCCGTTCCCCCTCTACGCCCAGGCCCACGAGGCGGGACCGGTCTCGACGATCACCGGCGGCTGGTTCCTGGCCTGCGGCTACGCAGCCGTCGACCAGGTACTGCGCAACCCGGATTTCGGACCGGCCGAACGCCAGCGCCAAGACCCCGACGGCATGACCGGCGACCTGCCGTCGATGAGCCGGTCGATCCTGTGGGCCAACCCGCCCGATCACGGACGGATGCGCTCGCTGATCTCCCGGGTGTTCACCGCCCGGCGGGTCGCCGCACTGCGACCGGCGATCGAGGAAACAGTCGATGGCCTGCTCGACGGACTCGCCCTGGCCGCCGCGGACGGACGTCCGGCCGACTTCATGGACCGGTTCGCCTTCCCCCTGCCCATCACCGTGATCTGCGAACTGGCAGGGGTCCCGGTGGCCGACCGCGACCGTTTCCGTCCACTGGCCGCCGACCTGACCCAAGCACTCGAACTCTCGGCTCTGACCTCCCCACCCGCCGCCCTCGACCCGAACAGCCCGATCGGCGCGGCCGCCCGCGAACTGGCCGAATACTTCACCCAACTGATCGACGAACGCCGCACGTCCCCGCGCGGCGACCTCCTCAGCGCCCTGGTGGCGGCCCGCGACACCGGTGACGGGCGCCTGTCGGACCAGGAACTCCTCGCCAACCTCATCCTGCTGCTCGTCGCCGGATTCGAGACCACCGCCAACCTCCTCGGCAACGGCCTCGCAGCCCTCCTCGACCACCCCGACGTCATGGCAGGGCTGCGGACCGGCCAGATCGCGATCTCAGGATTCATCGAAGAGGTCCTGCGCCACGACGCACCGGTCCAGGTCACCACCCGAACGGCACGCACCGACGGCCTCACCATCGACGGCATGCCCATCCCGCCTGGCGGCAACGTGGTCCTGCTCATCGGCGCAGCCAACCGCGACCCCGCCCGCTACCACGACCCCGACCGTTTCGACCCGGCACGACCCGACATCAAACCCCTCAGCTTCGGCGCCGGCCCGCACATCTGCCTCGGCAACAGCCTGGCACGCCTCGAAGCCGCCATCGCCCTCCCCCGCCTCCTCACCCGCTTCCCGACGATCTCCTCCGTTCCCGAGACACCGCGGACTCGCCGGGACCGCCTCGTCTTGCGCGGCCTCCAAGCCCTCCCGATTCGCATGCTTCCGAGGTGACCCCCACGGCAGGGCGACCCTTGAGCGCCCCGGTGACGCGGCCCCACAGCTCGCTACCGCGGCTCGGTGGCGAACCGGCCGAGGCGGCCGAGGGTCCGCGCGGCACTGAACTCCTCCGGCCGAGCGTCCACGGGCAGCGGACGCGGTGGGCCGTCCGCCATCGTCGCGGCGAACATGACCACCCCGAGGGCCGGCAATCCGAGAACGCCGGCGAGTACGCGGCGTGGTGCGTCGAGCGATTTCTCCGTCACGCGCCCTGACGCTAGGCCCGCTCGTGCAGGCCCGGAATGGGGTGCGCAACCCCGTCGGGCTGCGGTTTTCCACATCCCCGTTCATATTGACCATTTCAAGGGTGCGGATCGAACCGGCGGCGATGTCCGCCCCTCGCCTGCGAATCGATGGGCCGTTCGGATCGGCGGACGACTGTGAACGCACCGCCTGCTCGGTTACGGCACCGGTGGTCGACCGTGGCGGCTGCATGTCCGGGAGGACGCACTTGCCGAGCTCACCGACCATGCGCGCGGGGGCGTCACCCGGCCCCGGGTGGTGCACGGGGTCAAGGTGCGGGTCACCCGGTGGCAGGGCGGGGGCCGCTCCTGCTCGTCGGGGCCATGGGCGGTCGGGCCCGCCGGCGTGCTCGTCGCCGCTGGTCCTGGAGCTCGTCGGGGTCGTGCGGGTGATGACGCGCGGGCCGAGCGCGACCAGGGTCACCTCGGTGAGCGCAACGCCGCCGCGCTCTTGGCGCTTGACGCCGCACTGCGCACCCGAACCTCTCCCCTGATCTGCTCCTGAATCCTGCGAACCTCAGCTGTCTCGGGCGGGCCAGATTCCCCGGCCCGCCCGCACGATCAGTGGTCGTTCTCGGCCGGGGTGTCGGCGAGGGGCCGGCCGACGATCTGCTGGAGCGCGGCGACGTACTCGTCGAACGCGCGGCGGCCCTGGCGGGTGAGCTTGAACCAGGCGCGGGGGCACTTGCCGACGTAGCCTTTGCGGATCTCGACGTAGCCGGCCGTCTCCAGCGCGCTCGCGTGTTTGGACACCACCGAGCCGCTCAGCCCGAGGCCGTCGCGGATGAAGCCGAACTCGGCCTCGGTCACCGTCGCCAGCCGGGAGACCATCTGCAGCCGCGCGCGGGTGTGGATCACCGGGTCCAGGTTCATCGGGCGACCTTTCCGGAGAGCCGCGCGAACACCATGGTCTCCGCCCGGCGGTGGGTCGCCGCGCTGTAGACGGCGGCGACGGCGCCCGCGACGGCCTTCTGCCAGACTCCCGAGTCGGTGACCAGGCCGACCAGGGGCGGGGCGACGCCCCAGACCATGAAGATCGAGGCGATCCACAGCGCCATCAGCGCACCGGCCTTTGGCGTCCAGATGCGCGGCCGGACTTGCTGCGGGTGCGGGCGGACACCGCGGCGACGAGACCGAGCAGCCCGGCGACCGCGGCGGAGGCGAGGCCGGCCTGGGCGGCGCCGTCCAGCTCGGTGCTGACCGCGGACGCCGTGCCCAGACCGATGACGCCCGGGACGTACCAGACCAGCAGCCGCCGGTCAGCGTAGGCGCGCTGCCGGGTCCGCTCGATCGCGGCGAGGGCCTCGGCGGCGTCGGTGTACTGGTCGCTCATGGGAGGCCTGCCTCCTCAAGAAGTACTTTCCGATCGAGAAAGACTTTCTACTTTCCGATCCGTCAGGCACTTGCCAGAGCCGGTCGCCCGGGGGGCCGAGGGCGCTGGGGGCGACAGGTCTTCGGCGGGCATTTTCGGACGGCCCGCATCCCCGGTCCCATGCGGGCCTGACGATGGCACGCTGACATGCACCGGAGCCCCAGCCGTCGTCCTGCAGCACGCTCGGATCCGAGGGCGAACAGACCGGAGCGGCGCGCCTGTTTGCCGCCCGGGCCCGGAAACGCGGACCGTGGCCGAGGCCTTGTCAGCGGTCGGGGACGACCTGCGGGAAACGGCTCACCCATCGGCGCTGCCAGGGGGTTTCCACGGCTTTGGGGTGATGGTGCGCGCGGGCCCAGTCGGTCGCGACGGCGGCGTCCACCCCGGACAGGATGGCCAGGCAGGCGATGACCGTGCCCGTGCGGCCGACGCCGCCGCCGCACGCGACCTCGGCCGACAGACCGGAACGCGCCTGTTCATGCAGGTGATGGATCTGCCGGACTGCCACGTCGGAGTCGCGGGGCAGCAGGAAGTCGGGCCAGTCGATCCAGACGTGGGGCCAGGACAGCGCGGCCTCGTGGCGGCCGCGCAACCGGCCGGACCCGAGGTAGAGGCCGACGTCGGGCGTGGGCCCTTCGGGCAGCGGACGGCGCAGGCCGCGGCCGCGGATGTAGGTGCCGTCGGGCAGGCGGACGGCCCCCTGCAGCAGGGAAGTGCTCATCGGATCAGGCCCCTTTCATGGTGGCGTGCGCGGTGGTTGGCGACGTTGACGCGGTTGCCGCACAGGTCGGGCATGCAGTAGAGGCGCCTTCCGGCCCGGCTGATGTCGACGAACACCCCTCGGCAGCCAGGGGCCGCACACGAACGGAAACGCCCGTGCCCCAGCGTTCGCACGACGCCCATAATGCCGATGGCGACAAGCGTGGCGAGTTCGTCGGCTAGGCCGGCTCCCGGCGCGATGGGGATCAGCCATTCCCAACGGCCCGTGTCCCGCCGTTCCAGCGTCGGGGCCAGCCCGGCGCGGCGGATCAGCACGGTCGCGCCCGCGACCGCCTGGTCGGCGGTCTCGGTCTCGATGATCCCCCGCACCTCACGGCGCAGGAAGTGCACCTGCCGGACGTCCTCATCGGTGAGCGGGCCGTCGTGTCGCAGCCGGTGCTCGGCGAGGAAGGCCACCAGCGCGATCGGATCGGGCAGCGCGTCTCCGCTGGTCCGCACGGTGGGTGAGGTGGCGACCAGGTCGTTGGCGACCACCATCCCCCAGCTGTAGTCATCAATGGGAATCTTCACGACACCTCCAGGTAATGATCATAGTAGCTCTATAACCCTTACTCGATGCCGGTCCTGGGAAACGCCGCCGAGACTGCGGAGATCCATGTCGCGCAACAGGCCGGTGAAGCGCAACAGTTCGCAACCGGTCAGCCGTTCGGGCATGGACAGCCAGTCGGGCAGCACGCCGATCAGCTCCTTGACCCGCGCGATGTCGGCCCACACCCGGATCCGGCGGCGTTGCACCGCTGGAAGAGTTGGACAGGGTGTAGGTCTCGTTCAGGATCGTCATGACCGCGTACCGCACGCACCCCACGCTGCCGCCGTCCTGGGCCTCGGCCGTCTGCAGTCTGAAGTCGCGCGGGTCGCCGGCGGTGCGGCCGGCCCTCTCGAACAGCGTCGGGGCCTCAGCGGAGCCGTCGGCGGCCGGGGCGATGACCACGCTCGGCTCGTCGCCGCCGGCGATGACGCATGAGATGCCCAGCCACAGGAACGCCTTGTGCGCGTTCGGCGCCTTGTCGGGGAGCACCTCGAGCACATGGGCGCGGGTCGTCTGATACGGCCGGTCGGGGCTGCCGGAGGGCGCGACGGACAGAGCAGTGAATTGGCCCCTGGGGCCCGGTCGCACCGCTCCCAGGCCCTGGAGTCGAGGGCCGCTGTTCAGCATCAGGAACCCGACTATTACCCTGCGCGCTCAGCCGGCTGTTCATTTGTTTTCGTTGGAGGGGCCTATGCCGGAGCAGTGTGTTGTGGCGTTCTCGATGAATGTCCGGGACGAGGTCCCCCGCGCGGATCTGCCTACTGCGCTGCGGCTTTGCCGACTCCTACCGGCTGATCTGACGTGGCGAAGTCAGTGCGAGGAGTTTGTCCGGGTTGCGGATGGCGTAGAAGTGGGTGATCTTCTCGTCGACGACGTCGGCCAGGAAGACGCCCTCCAGGCGGTCGCCGCTGTAGGCGGCCATCGCGGGTGTGTTGTTGCAGTTGACCATCTCGATCCGCAAGTCCGGCACTCGTCCCGCGCGGAACAGTTCCATGGCGAGCGCGGCCACTTTTGCCGCGCCCACCACCGGCTGGCGCACCGCGGTGACCTTGCCGCCGCCGTCGGCGGTCCAGGTTGCGTCCGGCGCGAGCAGCGAGAGCAGCTCCTGCAGGTCACCGGTCGCCGCCGCGGACATGAACTGCTCGGTGATCCGCGTGGTCGTCCCAGCGCCGACGGGGGCGAAACGCCTGCGCCGCGCGTGTACGTGCCCGCGGGCGCGGTGCGCCATCTGGCGCACCGTAACCGCGGACTTGCCCACCGCTGCGGCGATCTCGTCGTAGTCGAACCCGAACACCTCGCGTAGCACGAAAACCGCGCGCTCGTCGGGGGTGAGCGTTTCGAGCAGCACCAGCATCGCCATCGACACCGACTCGGCGAGCACCACATCGGCCGACGCGTCGTTCTCCTCCAGTAGCAGCGGCTCGGGCAGCCAGGAGCCGACGTACTCCTCGCGCCGGCGCGCGCTGGCACGCAGGGCGTTGAGCGCCTGACGGGTTACCAGGCGCGCCAGGTACGACCTGGTGTCCCGGACCGTCGCGAGGTCCACCTTGGCCCACCGCAGGTAGCTGTCCTGCAGCACGTCGTCGGATTCGGTCGCCGAACCGAGGATCTCGTAGGCGATGGTGAACAGCAGCGGCCGCAGCAGGGTGAACCGCTCGGCATGCTCGTCGGTGGTCATCGGGCCGTCGCCATCTGCTCGAGCCGCGGTCCCGGCTTGTACCACACGATGGTGCCCGGGTTGCGTGCCTCCATGCCGATGCCCATCACCGTCTGGCGGCACTGCTCCTCCTTCATCTGCGCGCCCTCGTGCCCGTCGACGTAGGTGTCCAAGGGGGTGTCATCCGCTTGGACGAGCTGCCTTATACCGGCATGCCGGCCCAGGCTGATGAGCACTCCTTTGAAGCCCTGGTCGAGCACCGGCGGCGCGGTTCCCGCGATGCGGCTCAGCACGGTGTCGGCGGCCTGCACGCCGAGCGGTATCGCGGCCTGGCAGCTCATCCGCAGCGGCCGGCCCGACGGTGAACCGGCGTCACCCGCCGCGACGATGCGGTCGTCATCGACGCTGGCGAGCGCTTCGTCGGTGAGCAGCCGACCCAGCTCGTCCACGCGCAATCCGCTGGCCGCCGCCAGGGCCGGGACGCCGAAGCCCGCCGTCCAGATGGTGAGGGCGCTGTGCCGTACCGCTCTATCGGTGAGGACGACCGCGTCTCGCCGGACCTCAGCCACCGCGCTGTACTCCACAGTGACACCGTTCTCCGACAGCCACGTCGCGATGGATCGGCGGCCAGGAGCGCTGAGGGTCGGGGCCAGGGTTCGCCCGGCGACCAGAGTGACCTTGCGCCCTTGTTCGGCGAGCTCCGCGGCAGTCTCGATGCCGGTCAGCCCGCCGCCGACCACGGTGATCGCGGCATCGGCCGGCAGCTCCGCCAGCCTGGCGCGCAGCCGCTCGGCGGACTCGAGCTCGGCGATGGAGTAGGCGAATTCGGCCGCGCCCGGCACGGAGGAGGGGACCGCGCCGGTGCTGCCGACCGCGTAGACGACGTAGTCGTAGTCCAGCGCAGCGCCCGAGGCCAGCTCCACCGTGCGGGAGGCGGTGTCGATACGGGTGGCGTTGTCGACCACCAGCTTGATGCCGTCGCCGAGCAGGGTGCCGTAGTCGACCGAGGCGTCGTAATCGCCGGCCACGAACTGGTGCAGCCGGATCCGTTCGACGAATGTCGGACGGGAGTTGACCAGGGTGATGTCGACGTCGTCGCGCAACCGCAGGTGGTTGGCCGCGACCGTTCCCGCGTACCCGCCGCCGATGACCACGACCTTGTGAAGTGCGTTGTGTTGAGTCATGCCCTCAGGACACCGGGGATCGCGGCCACGTGACAGGACGTGGTCTACATCACACATTGAGCCCTTCCGTACCGTGGCGGGTGGATGGCGGCGAGGACCGCGAGCCAGGGGGCCGGTGGTGTGCCGTGCGGCGAAGCCGATCCGGGTCGGGCCGGGCCGGAGGCGTAGTCGCCGACGCCGGCCGTGGTAGTCATTTTGTCGCTTCTGGCCGCTTGCGCCTGCTGGCGCGCGGCGTCGTGGTCGACACCGCGCGCCGGCAGGGGTGTTCCGAGGTCTCCGGGATCGGCCAGGGCCGGAGGTCGGTGACTCCATTGCCGCTCGGGATGTCGGCCGAAGCAATACCCGAACGCCACATCCCCGCCCACGGTGACCTGCGGCGGCTCGACGTCGAGGGAGACGACATCCGTGGCGTAGAGCCGCCTCAGGCTCTCGATACCCTTTGCCCTGGACACCTTGCACTAGCCTGTCCATATGCTTTCTGAGGTCGGTTTCGTCCGCCTCGCATTGCTTGGACATCGCGATCCATTCCTTTCATTTAGTGTGGTCAGATGACCTCGATGTTGGCCATCATTCCCATGTCCTCGTGTTCGGCGTTGTGGCAGTGGAACAGGTAGCGGCCCCGGTAGCCGTCGAAACGGGTGATGATCTCGGCCGCTTCGCCGGGCCGTAGCGAGATGGTGTCTTTGAGACCCGCGTCGTGGGGCCGCGGGGCCTTGCCGCCGCGCGACAGCACCCGGAAGCCGACCAGGTGCAGGTGGACGGGGTGGTGGACGTCGGCGATCAGCCGCCAGACCTCGACGTCCCCGAGCCGGGTGGTGACGTCGGCGCGGTCCGGGTCGAACGCCTTCCCGCCGATCAGCCAGCCGTGCCGGCCGTGCGTCCGGCCGGCGCGGAAGGAGAGATCACGCGTCCGGACGGCGTCCGAGCGGCGCCAGTCCGGCAGATCGGTCGAGAGCCTGCGGGGGATGCGGGTGTCGTCGGTGGTCTTGCGCGTGACGCGGAAGGCCATGACGTCGCGGGTGCGGCCCGTGCCGAGCCGGTTGACGATGCGGACGCGGCCGCCGACGGGGATCTTCGCGAAGTCGATGACCACGTCGTAGCGTTCGGCCGGTCCCATCGGCAGGCTCCGGTGGGTGACGGGCGCGGCCAGCAGGCCCTGGTCGGCGCCGACCTGAACGAGGTCGAGCTGCCGCCCTTCGTCGGTGATCGCTTGGAGGTCGTAGTGGCGGGCGTTGGAGGCGTTGAGGATCCGCAGCCGGTAGCGGGCGCCTTCGACCTCATGGACGGGCCAGGGCGCGCCGTTGACCAGGATCACGTCACCCAGGACGCCGCCCAGATAGGCCGCGCGGACGCCGGGATGTTCGCGCAACGTGCCGTCGAGCGCGGGGTAGGTGAGCTCGCCGTGTTCGTCGAACGCCCGGTCGGTGATCATCAGCGGCAGCTCGCGTGACCCGGCGGGCAGGCCGAGCGATGCCTCGGCGTCGTCGCGGATGATGTGCAGTCCGGCCAGGCCGCGCCAGATCGCGGGAGCGGTGAAGTCCATCCGGTGGTCGTGGTACCACAGCAGCGTCGGCCGCTGGTTCATCGGGAAGGTGTAGTCGCGCGTCAGCGTGGACTTCACCGCCCGCGGATCGTCCATCCCGCCCATCCCCGCCATGCCGTGCGTCATGGGGGCTGGTTCCCGCCAGCCGTCGGGAAGGACGAGGTCGGTGGGGTAGCCGTCGGAGACCGCCGGGGTGTGTCCGCCGTGCAGGTGCACGACGGTCGGCACGGGCAGCTCGTTGCGGTGCGTCACGGTGACCGGCCGGCCGCGGCGCGCTTCGATCGTCGGTCCCGGGAACGTTCCACCATAGGTCCACGCCGAGGTCCTGACGCCGGGCAGTATCTCCAGGGTCATCTCACGCTGGGCGATCTCGTAGCGGTCCACACCCCCCGACGTGCTGACCGGCTTCGCCACCGCGGGGACCGGCAGCGGCACCTGGAACGCGGGCGGCAGCGGCACGCCGCTGCGCAACTGTTCACCGGTCGTCGCCGGGTGCCGCGACAGCTTGGCCGAGGCCGCCAGCCCGGTCACCGCCACCGCGCCGAGCGTCCCGCCGACACCCAGTACCCGGCGCCTGGTCAAGCCCTGCTCAGGCATCGCCGACCTCCTCTCCCAGGGCCCGCATCGTTCGCGGCGAGGGCGAGCGCCGCCACACCGAGATGAACTGCACGACGACCCCGGTCACCGTCGCCACACCCAGCGGGAGGTGCAGCCACAACGCGCCTGCCATCCCGGCGAAGTACTGCACCGTCTCGGCCACCACCACGGCCAGCGTGGCCAGGAACGGCTGGACCAGGCGAAGCCGGACCCAGACCACGATCGCCACGATCAGCTGTATGCAGCCGAGGGAGGTGGTGAGGTTGGCGCCTGCCTCATGCAGGCGTAGCCCGTCGTAGTCGCCGCTCAGGAATACCCCGGCGAACACGGGCTGACCGAAGATCGCGACCGCGTGCACACTGACGACCGCCCGCACCGTCCACCAAACGGGCCTCGTCGGCCGCACGGGATCGGACCGGGGCGGCTCAGCTCGACGGAATCTGTCATCCACAGTGACCATCAGTCCCCCTCAATTGTCGTAGGACGCCCTGCACGCCGACGGCCGCGATGGACCGTCGCCTACCAGGAAAAACTTCGAAGTCGTCATTTACGAGGCCTTTGTCAGTGGCGATTAATACGGCCGCACCACTGCGAAGGCGCCGATCGGCGAGCCCGAGTTCGAAGAGGAAACGAATTACTCACGTTCAGCTACATCGGTGATCGGTGCGCTATGCGATCGGTGCATGGGGTTGCTGACCCGGGATCAAGCCGAGATGCTCTGGCCACATCGGTGCCGCAAACTACCCGGCGAGGGCCAAACCGGTTGGTGCGCCAGGCAGCACGGTGAAAGTGAATCTCGCGCTGGTTGGGCGGTGCAGCGGGGTGTCGCTCTTGATGCGGTGCCGTACGCCGTTCCTGCTGAGGCCGAGCCCTTGCGCGATGAGCCGGTCCGGGCGCACCGGCACCGGATCGTCGAAGACGACCTCCACCTCGACGGGCCACGGCTGGTCGGGCCATGCCGATGGGGTGTGCAGCCGCCAGGCGCCTGTCCAGTCCAGGGTGAAGCGGTTGCGCCGGGCGAGCAGCGGATCGAGCAGCGTGGTCGCGACCAGTTCCGGGTCGCCTGCGTGGTAGCCGCCGAGCGCGGCGGGGGCGAGGGATCTGACCGGTGTTCGCTCGTGCACGGTGAGCTTGCCGGTTCGATCGCAGGACAGGCAGCGGACCAGCAGCCACACGTCCAGCAGCTTGCCGTTGGCGTTGACGCGGAACCTGCCGTCGCCGGTGGTGGCCGACTTCGATCCGCAGTCCACGCATCGCAGCGACAGCAGAGGCAGCCTAGTCCGGCGAACAACCCAGGGCAGCACGGCATGAGGGCGTGGCGACATGGTTTCTCCTAGCTGGTTGAGCGGTGACCTTCAGCGACCCGGCGTAGGGGACCCCGCCCGCGTGGCGGCGGGGGCGGTGGACTGGCCTCTGGCGGTGCTAGTTCACGCCCACGAACACCCGGGAGAACTCGAACCTCGGCCTGCTCGTCAAGGGCGCCTAAGGCCCTACGCCTTGTTGAGGAGAGCGGTGGCGTTGCGGTCGAGGACGGTGGTGGCGTCCTGGCCGGGGAGGGCGTCGTGGATGGAGGTGACGGCGCGGCGGAGCAGGTCGCCGTTCTGGTAGGGGAAGTCGGTGCCGAGCAGGAGGCGGTCGGGTCCGTAGGTTTCGGCGGCGGCGCGAATCGCGGGGAGGTGGCCGTGGGAGACGGTGTCGTACCACATGCGGCGGGCGGCGGCGCTGGGCTTGTCGGGCGTTTGGGGCGACTCCCACTGGTATTGGTCGTCGGCACGCCGGAGCAGCATCGGCAGTGCTCCCCCCAGATGCGAGTTGATGATCCTCACGTTGGGGTAGCGGGATGGGATGCCGGCCAGGATGAGGTGCATGACGGCGATGGTGTCTTCCATCGGGGCGCCGACCATCCACCGCATGTGGTGGTCGGCGATGAGCGGGGTGCCCGCGTCGTGGCCGGAAGGGTGTACGTACAGGACGGCGTGACGCCGGTCGAGTTCTTCGAACAGCGAGGTGAAGGCCGGGTCGGCCAGGCTGGCGCCGAGCACGTCGGTGGTGACCGCGGCGCCGGCCATGTCGAGGTCGTCGAGGGCACGGGCGAGTTCGGTCAAAGCGGCGTCGACATGCGGAAGCGGTAGCGCGGCGAACGCGGAGAACCGGTCGGGATGGTCGGCGACAACACCGGCGTACAGATCGTTGGCGTAGGCGGCGGCATGGACCGCGTGCGCACGTTCCTCGAAATGGGGGACCTGGGGCGAGATCGAGAGGATCTGATGGGTGATGGCGGCCGAGTCGTTCAGCTCGAACCGGGCCTCCAGCTCCTGGGCGGTGGCACCGGCGCCGGTGCCGCGTTGGGTGGCGGTGTCGGTGCGGCCATAGGAGTCGAGCAGGTCGAGGTACCCGTCCGTCCACAGATGGGCGTGTACGTCGATTCGCATGGCGGGCCCTTCTATGAACCTCGGTCGTTCGGAGGTTCCTCGTTCCTGGTGGAAGTTCAGCGGCTTCAGCCTGGCCGCACCGCTCCCGCCGAACAACGGCGATGTCGGCAACACAGCGGTGACCAGGAGGCCACCGGTGCGCGTTTGGGCACCCCACAGGTGACATATAGGTTGACGAACCAGGGAGGGGTGATGGAGCTTCGAGACATCGAGATCTTCTTGGCGCTGGCCGAGGAGCTGCACTTCGGACGCACCGCGGAACGGCTGCACGTCACCCGGTCGCGGGTCAGCCACGCCATCAAGCAGCAGGAACGCCGCATCGGCGCGCCGCTGTTCGAGCGCACCTCCCGCACCGTGCGCCTCGCGCCCGCCGGCGAGCAGCTCTACCAGGCCCTGCGGCCGGCCTACCAAGAGATCATCGACGGGATCGAGAAGGTCTCGACCGCCGCCGGTGAGACCGCCGGCACCCTCGTCCTCGGCACCATGGGCCCGCAGGCCTGGATGATCAACGACATCATCGAACGGTTCCAGGCCCGCCGCCCGGCGGCCGAACTCGTTCACCGCGACCTCAACCCCGTCGACCCGCTCACCCCGCTACGCGACGGTGAGATCGACGTGGCCCACCTGTGGCTTCCGGTCCGCGAACCCGACATCAGCGTCGGTCCGGTCACCCACACCTCACCAATGGTCCTCGCCATGGCCGCCACCCACCCGTACGCCGACCGCGAATCGATCAGCATGGAGGACTACGGCGACCTGACCTTCATGGCCACCCCATCGCCACTTCCGGCGTCCATGGAGGAGACCTTCCAGCCCTTCCGCACCCCGTCGGGCCGCCTGATCCCCCGCGGCCCGACCGTCGCCAGCTGGTACGACATACTCAGAGTGGTCAGCAGCGGACAGGCCGTCATCCCCCTCGCCGCCGAGAACGCCGACTTCTACCCATGGCCCAACCTGGTCTACCGCCCCGTCCGCGACGCCCCACCCGCCCGCTTCGCCCTCGCCTGGCACACCACCAACACCAACCCTCTGATCCGCGCCTTCACCGCCACCACCGCCGCAGACACCGCGACCGGTGAAAACTGACGCGTTCCCCGAACCTGCTGACATCGACTTCTGCGACCGCAGCGGGCGCCATCAAGTGCGGGCGCTCACCTCCAGATGACGGTCCCAAGGCTGTCCCGTAATGGTGGAGGCGGGGCGGGATACAACAGCCGGTCTTCAGGTCGCCCGTGGACCGGGTCGCGCTGGAGCAGGTGGACAAGCGGCGGCGGCCGTCGACGAGGCTGGGCGGTGTAGTGGGGCACGGTGCGGATGCTCGAGGTGTCCCTGACCGAAAAGCTGTGGCGCCTCGCGCGGAGCGTCGTTGTGCCAACTGCGTGGCGGATGGCGGGGTTCAATGGCGACCATGATGCGTACCGGAACGTCATCCACCGCCGTCGTCGCCGTCGTTGCCGCTTGCGTGTTCGCCGCTGTCACGTCGTGTTCCTCGGATTCTTCGGACGGGTCCCCCGCCAGGGGCCGGGCGCCCGGCGGGTCTGGTTCCGGGTCAGCGTCGCCCTCGCCGACCGGGTCGTGCGCTGACGGGACGTGCGAGATCAAGGTCGCCGTGGGGGACGTGGTGATGGTGCCGGGAAGGACGGTCTGGGGCCGATCAAGGTAACGGCGATCACCGACGGCAGGGTCGAGATGGCCGCGCCGCTGACGGGGTCGGGCTACAGCGTTTCGGGCTGTTCCGGTGGCGGCGGCGTGTCGTCGAACGAAGGAGGCGGTGTCGAGCTCAGCTGCGGCGAGGGACCCGCCGCGACCATCAACCAGGCCATGAGCCTCAAGGTCGTAAAGATCGTGGACACCACCGCCGTTCTGCGTATTGAACCCGCTGGGTGACATCATCCGGCGTTAGGCCATTCCGCGACCGCCGACGCAGGCGCGCAGATCAAGCGCGGAGAGCCGAGCACGGAGCGGTGTCCTACGGTAGGGCGCGTGCGGGGTGGAGCCCTGACGATTCCCGGCGTGGCCGGGCCCGGTCGCGGGCTGAGGGAATCGGCTGCCGCGGAGCTTCCGGTGTTCGGGCCGCGAAGCGGCCGTGCGCTCCGAATCTTCTTGCCCTCGGAGACGCTGCTACAGGACGGCGGCGGGGGCGCCGGTACAGGTCAGCACGCCATCGTTGGCCGGGACGTGGCCGGCGATGTGGGCTGGGGCGGCGAGGAACCGAGGAGAGAGATCGGTCTTAGCGCGCTCACCGTATCAGCTCGTCCAGGTGGCGCGCGACGATCAGCCTCGCCCGGTCGGGCGTGAGGGCGTCGGGCCGCATGGCGATGTGCACCGCGAGGCCGTCGAGCAGCGTGTGGAGGCGGTCGGTCTCGAGTTCCACGTCCAGACCCGTCACCTGTCCGGCGAGCCCCTCGACCAGCCGGCGGCACCCGCTCCGTAAGACGTCGTAGCCCCGGTCATGGACGGCGCGCAACTTGGGGTCCACCTGCGCGCGCGCTGTGAAGGCCAGCCACACCTCGTTCTCGGCGGCGCGTTCGGGATCCAGCGGCAGCAGTTCCAATAGGACGCGCTCGGCGCGGCGGCGCGGATCGGGTTCTGACGGCAGTGCCGCGATCCGCGCCTCGATCCGTTCGATGACCGCACACAGGGTGAAGGACAGCAACTCCGCCTGGGACGCGAAGTAGTGCCGCAGCGATCCCATCGACAGGCCGGCCTCCTGCGCCACGTTGCGGACCGAGGCCGCCGGCAAACCGTCGCGACGGACGACTCGCCACACCGCCTCCACCACATCGGCCTTGCGCTGTTCGGGACCCATCTTCACCATCTCCCCTTTCTAGCACAGTCGTGCTACTTTGCGATTAGCACGACTGTGCTACTCAAAGGAGGAAGAGCATGGCTCGTCTCCCCGCGGGCTCGCGCCCCGTCCGCATCACACTCGCCATCACCGCCGCCATAGCCGTGCCGGCCGGCGCCGCCCTCACCACCGGCGGCGCGTTCCAAGCGGACTCAGGCGGCCGCTTCGGCACCGCCGAACACCGCTTCACCACGCCGACCGCGGCCCTGAAGACCGACGAGATCGATGTCAGTGCGGACACGGCCCGTCCGGCGGATCCCAATCCCGACGTGGGAGAACTGGCGCAGGTCCGAATCGTCGTGCGTCCCACCGACCCGCGCACCCGGCTGTTCGTCGGCATCGGACCGAAGCAGGAGGTCGAGGCCTACCTGCGCACCGTCGCGCACGACGAGTTCGCCTCCGCGGACCTGTCTCCGTTCCGGGCGGCCTTCACCCGGCACCCCGGCGCCCCCCGCGCGGTATCCGAACCCTCGCACCAGACGTTCTGGGTAGCGGCGTCCTCAGGACCAGGCGTCCGGACGCTGAACTGGAACAAGACACACGGCACCTGGTCCGTCGCAGTGATGCGCTTGGACGGCTCCCCCGGCCTCGACATCCACGCCTCCGTCGGCCTCCGCTTCGCCTTCCTCCTTCCATCCGGCCTGACCCTCCTCGCCGCAGGAGCACTGATGCTCCTCTACATCCCGCTCTCCCGCCGCACTCCCCACCGGCCGCCCAGCAACCCCACCGCAAACGCCCCGGCCACCCCCACCCGCCCGAGGCACGACACCCACAACAACCTGTGAGCTCAGGGGAGGGACCCCACGTCGAGGGCGGGCGTGAGGGCGCGCAGTTTCGGGCCGCGATCGGTGACCACCGGCCAGCCGCGATCAGCGGCGATCACGGCGACGTGAGCGGCGACCAGATCGGGCGGGCCAGAGGAGCGTTCGAGGAGCTCGCCGACGACGCCGGCGGCGGGTACGTCGTGGCGAATGAGAGCGTGATGCGCTGTTCCACGAGAGTGGCCAGGGTCTGCCGTCCGACCGGGGGAGCCTGCGCCCACGCCAGCGTGAGCGCCGTCGAGGGCACCGCCAGCGGAATCACCTGCTCAAGCGCCGTCGCGACGAGCGCCCGCGTGTGGTGGGTCCGGCCGATCTTTGCGAGCCGCGCCGGCAACGGCTGCCCGCACCCCTGGGCACAACCTCCGCGCATCCTTCCCGCTCACCCTGCCCTGACCGCCAGACCCCTCAACCAGCAGCGGGTTTTCGAACAGGCACTTAAAGCGCGGCTGGCTCATCCAGGCCTGCGGTCCCGCGTCCGTCACTCATCACCACATCCGCAACAGCGGCCTCACGATCAACTCCGTAGCTCTCAATCTCACCTCGCCTCCCTCGAGCTCTTCGCACAACTCGTAGGACTAGTCCAGAGGATGTGGACAAAAGCGAATAGTCCCGCGGCCACGGCGTGGCGCACCGCATCCACCCAGCGCCCGAGCCATAGGGCCAACACGTCCTTCCAGCAAGCACGGGATCGATCGCAAATAACGCGGAGCCGGCCACAGCCGGAGCGGGACATGGGACCTACGGTGACGACCACGGACAGCAACGACGTTGAAGGGAACTTGTGACCTCACTTGCGTGTGGGAGGTAGGTGATCTCCCAGATCCCTCCCACCACGAGCACGAACACGTCCGGCGGCACCCGCGAGCCCATGACACCAGGGCAAAAAGCGCGTGGACAACGTGTGACCTCTTCGGCGGGGGCTGGATGCACGAAGAGGCATGCTCTCGGTGAGAGCATGCCTCTGAGGTGGGGTTTTGTGGGCGATACTGGGTTCGAACCAGTGACCTCTTCGGTGTGAACGAAGCGCTCTCCCACTGAGCTAATCGCCCCGGCGGAACGTGGTGTGGGGTGTTCCGACGTCGGAAACTCTAGCGCATGTCGGGGGGTGCTCGCTCCTCGAGCGGCGCGGTCAGCGGGCGTGGGCGGGGGTGGTGTCGCGGCCGCCGGGGTGGCGGTGGCGCCAGATGAGGAAGACGGCGGTGGCGGCGAGGGACCAGGCGGCCAGGACGATGAACGGCAGGGCGTGCTGGTGGGCGTGGAAGTAGATCGCCGTGTGCTGGGCGTTCACGGACGCGCCGGGCGGGAGCCAGCGGCCGATCACGCCGAGCGGGGACGGCAGGAGGGGCCAGGAGACGGCGCCGCCGGACGACGGGTTGCCGATCAGGACCATCAGGCCCCAGGTGGGGATCATGGCCCAGCGGCCGACGAGGGTGTTGAACATCGTGAAGACCATGCCGCTGGTGAACATGGTGAGCGCGCAGATGGCCCAGGATTCTCGGAAGGGCAGGTCGAGGACGCCGAGGAGCCAGTCGACGACGGCGCAGATCGCGAAGCCGCCGAGGACGGCGTAGGCGGCGATGAAGCAGATGCGCTCGCCGGCGTTGAGGGCGCGGGCGTGCACGGAGAGCTGGATCGCGCCGACGAAGCCGATGATCACCGAGGCGAGGGAGATGTAGAAGATCGCCAGGCCTTGGGGGTCGGTGGGCTGGAGCGGCTTGATGTCGAGGACGGTGAGGGGCACGCCGGTCTTCTTGCCGGCGATCGGGGCGGCCTGGGCGAGGAGGCGGGAGACGGACGCGCCGGCGGCGGCCGCGACGTCCAGCTGGGCCCGGTCGCCTTGGAGGACGAGGATGGCGAACTCGCGCTGCTCCTCGACGGCGGCGCGGGCGGAGGCGTAGGCGGCGTAGTGGCGGACGGACAGGGAGGTGTCGAGGCCGGCGTCGAGGGCCTGGACGAGGTGGGCGGACTCCCCGTGGCCGGTGACGGCCACGGGGATGTGGCGCGGGGCCGGGTTGGCCATGGCGTAGCAGTAGGAGCCGGCGAACAGGCCCGCGGCGGCGGCGAGGATGAACAGCAGGACGACGGCGGGGAGGAACGGGGACTCCCGGAAGGCCGTCCAGTGCTCGCGGGCCGTCCGGTGTCGGGCGTGATCCATGTGATCACGCTAGGTGATCGGCGGTCAGTTCCAGAAGGTGAGGTCCTCGACGTTCCACGGCAGGGCGAAGCCGTAGGCGGCGAGGTAGCCGACGACGAGGGCGCCGGCGAGGACGCCTCCGGTGGCGCCGAGGACGGTGTTGCGGCGGCGCTTGCGGGGGTCGAGGGCCTTCTCCTTGGCGCGTTCGGCGGCGGCCTTGGCGCGGTGGAGGGCGGTCTGGGCCCAGGCGAACTCGGTGGCGAGGATGGCCAGGCCGAGGATGATCCCGACGATGCCGGGCCCCGGGGTGACCATCATGACGAGGCCGCCGGCGAGGACGGTCGCGCCGACGGCGAAGACGCCCGCGCGCCAGGCGGTGTTGAGGATCGGGTTGCGCCGGATGGACTCGCGGAAGCGCTTCACGGGGCCGAGTTCGCCGGGTGGAGCATCCTTTTCGTCATTAATTGTCACAGTTTTACCCTTGGCCAGGAGATCGCCGCCTCACCCTGCGAGCCTACCCGCCCCGAGCGGGCCGCCGGCAGAAGTCGATCTTCTGGCGAAGATCGGCTTTTGCGCAGGTCAGAAGGCGGTTTTGCGAGAGTGAGATGGATCACAATGGCCGGGGGGCTTGGAATGTCGGACCGCGCCGCGGCAGTTAGGCGTCATAGATCGGGGGGACATCCGTGTGAGGGAGAAGCACTCACCGGAGCACCCCGCGAGCCAGCGGGACCGACGTAAGAGGGAATGGCCATGAACAGCAGTACCACAGTCTCAGCGGAGCTGGGCCTTCGTCTCGTCGTCCCCGACCGCACGAGCGTCCCCCTGCTCGCCGGGCTGGAGTACGCGGCCGACGACCCGTACGCGATCCGGATGGCGTTCTACGTGGGCGACGACGAGCCGGTGGAGTGGATCTTCGCACGGGAGCTGCTCACCGTGGGGATCGTGCGCAAGGTCGGGGACGGGGACGTCGAGGTCTGGCCGGCCCGGGACGACGGCACGCTGAACATCGCGTTGTCGTCGCCGTTCGGCAACGCCCTGTTCGAGGTGCCGCTCCCGCCGCTGGCCGACTTCCTGCACCGCACCTACCAGGCCGTCCCGGCCGGTGAGGAGAGCGAGTTCATCGACATCGACGACGAGCTGGAGAACCTGCTCTGGCCGTCGTGATCACTCGCTCAGCCGGGCCATGTGGCGCATCTTGTTCATCGCGTCCAGGGCGGCGACCTTGTAGGACTCGGCCAGGGTCGGGTAGTTGAACACCGCGTTGACCAGGTAGTCGACGGTGCCGCCCAGGCCCATGACCGTCTGCCCGATGTGCACCAGTTCGGTGGCCCCGGTGCCGAACACGTGCACGCCGAGGAGCCTGCGGTCCTCCGGGGAGACCAGCAGCTTCAGCATCCCGTAGGAGTCGCCGATGATCTGGCCGCGGGCCAGCTCCCGGTAGCGCGACACTCCCACCTCGAACGGCACCTTGGCCTCGGTCAGGGCGTCCTCGGTCCGGCCGACGAAGCTGATCTCCGGGATGGTGTAGATCCCGATCGGCTGCAGGTCGATGATGTCGGACACCGGCTCGCCGCACGCGTGGTGGGCCGCGAGGCGCCCCTGCTCCATCGAGGTGGCGGCGAGGGACGGGAAGCCGATCACGTCGCCGACCGCGTAGATGTGCGGGACCTCCGTGCGGTAGTGCTCGTCCACCTTGATCCGGCCCCGGTGGTCGGCGGCGAGCCCGGCGGCCTCCAACTGCAGGTCGTCCGTCATGCCCTGGCGTCCCGCGGAGTACATCACGGTGTCGGCGGGGATGCGCTTGCCGCTCTCAAGGACGGTGATCGCGCCGCGCGCCATCCGCTCGACGGACGCGACGGTCTCGCCGAACCGGAAGGTGACCGCGAGGTCGCGCAGGTGGTACTTGAGGGCCTCGACGATCTCCAGGTCGCAGAACTCGAGCATCCGGTCGCGCCGCTCGACCACGGTGACCTTGGTGCCGAGCGCGGCGAACATCGAGGCGTACTCGATGCCGATCACCCCGGCGCCGACCACGACCATCGTCTCGGGGACGTGGTCGAGGTGGATGATGCCGTCCGAGTCGATGATCGTCTTCTCGTCGAACGCGACGCTCTCCGGCCGCGCCGGGCGGGTGCCGGTCGCGATCACGATCCTGTCGGCGGTGACCTTCTGCTCCCGCCCGCCCGGCTCGCGCCCGCCGGAGACGGCGACGGCGTTCGGCTCGACGAACCGGCCGGTGCCGGGCAGCACGGTGACGTGGTTGCGGGCCAGCTGGCTGCGGATCACGTCGATCTCGCGGCCGATGACGTGCTGGGTCCGCATGCCGAGGTCGGCGACCGTGATGTCGTCCTTGACCCGGTAGCTCTGGCCGTACAGCTCGCGCTGGTTGAGGCCGGTGAGGTACAGGACGGCCTCGCGGAGGGTCTTGGACGGGATCGTCCCGGTGTTGATGCAGACCCCGCCGAGCATCTCGCGGCGATCGACGACGGCCACCTTCCGGCCGAGTTTGGCGGCGGCGATGGCCGCGCGCTGCCCGCCGGGCCCCGAACCGAGGACGAGGAGATCGAAGTCATTCACGTCCCCAGTCTGACCGGGGCGCGCGCCCGGCATAAGGGTTTCCCGCGGACGAATCATGATCTTCACGGCCTACCCTGGCCGTCGAGCGGGCACAGACCGGTCATGAGCCGGGGGCAGGGGTAGGTCATGAGGATGCGGATGCTGGGAATCGACATCGGCGGGTCGGGGATCAAGGGCGCGCCGGTCGACCTGTCCACCGGGGAGTTCACCGCGGACCGGTACCGGGTCGCGACGCCGCAGCCGTCCAGGCCCGACGCGGTCGCGAAGGTGCTCGCGGAGGTGGTGGAGCACTTCGGGTGGGACGGTCCGGTCGGCGTCACCTACCCGGGCGTGGTGATCGACGGGGTGACGCTGTCGGCGGCGAACGTGTCGGAGCACTGGGTGGGGCTGGACGCGGCGGCGCTGATCGCGGACGCGACCGGGCGGGAGATCACCCTGCTCAACGACGCGGACGCGGCCGGGGTGGCGGAGATGCGGCTCGGCGCGGGCCGCGGCCGCAAGGGGACGGTGGTGGTGCTGACGCTCGGGACGGGCATCGGCAGCGCGCTGTTCACCGACGGGGTGCTGGTGCCGAACACCGAGTTCGGGCACATCGAGATCCGCGGGAAGGACGCCGAGGTGCGGGCGTCGGCGAAGGCCCGCGAGGAGCACGACCTCGGCTGGGAGCGGTGGGCGAGGCGGCTGAGCGAGTACATGGCGCGCCTGGAGGCGCTGATCTCGCCGTCGCTGATCATCGTGGGCGGCGGGGTGAGCAAGAAGGCGGACCGGTTCGTCCCGCTGATCGAGGGCGTGCGGGCGCCGATCGTCCCGGCGCGGCTGGTGAACAACGCCGGGATCGTCGGCGCGGCGATGGCCGCGGCCGCCGCGCATCCGATCACCCGGTGAGCCGCGGCGAGTCGTCGTTGCGGCCGACGCCGTAACGACGACTCGCCGCCGGTCAACGCAGCCGGAGGCGGACGGTCGCGATCTCCCAGGGGCGCAGCGCGAGGGTGGCGGTGCCGTCGTGCACGTCGAGCGGCAGGCCGGGGCGTCCGCGCAGGTCGGTGCGGGCGGCCTCGGTGAACGTCCCGCGCAGCACCGCGGTGGTGGGTTCGGGTGTCTCGGCGACCATCCGGGCCTCGACCCAGCCGTCGCCGCGGGGACGCAGGGAGGTCATGGCGACGCCGGGGCCGGTGATCGCGATGCCGTCCCGCGAGGGCGGGGCGGGCGCGTCCGCGGGGCCGTAGCCGGCGGCCGCGAGCAGGTCGTGCCGGTAGCGTTCGGCGGCCGCGACGACGTCGTCGCCGGGCCGGTCGCCGTCGTAGGGCATGATCGCCAGCCCGACCGTCCGCTCGCCGCGGGACTGGGCGCCCGGCGTCGGCAGCTGCGGTCCGGCGGGCTGGTCGCGGTAGGCGTTGCGGTCGCGGGACAGGTAGCCGATCGAACGCATCAGCGTGAGCGCCATCTCGCGCCCGCCGCCGGTGACCTCGTACTCGGTGACGTGCTCCAGCAGGACGGCCAGGCCGCCCGCGGCGGCGAAACCGTTCGCGGGGTAGGTCGGCAGCGGCCGTTCCCCGAACCCGCCCTCGGCGGTCAGCCCGCGCTCGACGATGGCGAACTGCCCTTCGGCGAACGACGACTCCGCCTGCCGGGGCAGCGGCGTGTGGAGCCGGACGCGGTGGTCCGCGCACCGGTTGTCGAAGGTGACGCGCAGCCGCAGGAACGGCTCGCCGGCGCGCAGCTCGGCGCGGGTGACGACGGTGACGTCCTCCTCCTCCGCGGACCGGGCGTCGGCGGCGACGTCGCCGGACGCGGGCCAGCGGTACGTCCGGACGATGTCGAGCGCGGCGGCGAGCGGCCCGTCCCAGACCGGGTCGACGCGCACCGACACCGGGTCGCCGACGAGGCGGTCGGCGGCGGGCGGGGCGTGATTGTAGGAGTCGCCGAGGTCGCCGCCGTCCACGATCCGGCCGACGCCCTCGACCACGACGCCGCCTGGTGTGCGCAGCCTGACCGTGCCGTCGTCGCGGACCTCGGCGCGCAGCAGCCCGTTGTCCAGGGCGTTCCCGTCAGCGGTGACCGGGGTGTCGGGGGACGCGGCGGGCCCGCCGGGGCGGACGGTCACGAGCCCCAGCGGCGGCGCCTCGACGAGCGCGGCGACCGTCCGGCGCGGGTCGGCCAGGATCCGGACCCGCCACTCGCCGTCGGCGCCGTCCAGCGCCGCCCGCACGTCGCCGATGTCGAACGGGGTGGCCGCGCGGGCCGTGACGTGGAAGGTGAGCGTCCGGTCGTCCCGCGACACCGACCAGTCGCGGATCTCCTGCCCGAACAGCACCCGCCCGTACACCCGTTCCAGCAGGACGGGCAGGGCGGACGCGGGGTGGACGGCGTCGTCCAGCACGGTCGGCGCCGTCTCCAGGACCTGGACGGGCACCGGGCGCCCGTCGCCCGTCTCCAGCCCGGCCCCGCCGTCGCCGGGGACGTCGAGGAACACCAGACCGGCCCGGACGTCGGGGGTCGGGTTGAAGACCAGGTGCGCGCCGAGCGGGACGGCCGCGGCGCACTCGGCGGTCACCAGGTCGCAGACGGCCCGCCCGAGCTGCTCGGCCTCCGCCATCCGGGCGGCGACCTGCTCGGCGGTCTCGTCGCTGCCGCAGCCGGTGACCGAGTCGTGGCAGCTGACCTCGATGAGCCGCCGCCACGCCAGGTCCAGGAACCGCTGCGCGTCGTCCGCGTACCAGAGCGCGGCGAGCGGTTCGGCGTACCGTTCGACGAGCCGCTCGGCGCGTCCCATCAGCTGCTTCAGCCGGGGCCGCACCGAGATCACGCCGGGCAGGATGTTGGCGCGGGCGTGCGAGCGCAGCTCCCCGCGCACCCGCGGCAGACCGTCGGTGGACGGGTCCTGCTCGGCGAAGTACCCGGCGAGGGTGTCCAGCCGCATCTCGACGCCGGCGCCGCCCACGCGGTCGGCGAGGTCGGCGGCGGGCGCGGTGTGGTCGGCGCCGTACATCGCCAGCAGCGGGCCGCCGTCGGGGTACCAGCGGCCCATCGCCTCGGCGAACCCGGCGGCGCGGCCGGGCAGCAGCGACGCGCCGTCCGCGAAGTCCTCGAACATCGACGCGGCGTTGCCGTAGCCGCCTTCGGGCAGGTATTGGGTGCGGATCGCGGTGCCGTCCGGCGCCTCCCACGCGAACGACCTGGTCCGGACGCGGTCGGGGACGCCGCGCCACACGCACGCGTGCTCGATTCCCGCGAGCCGGAGGATCTGCGGCGTCTGCGCGCAATGCCCGAACTGGTCGGGCAGGTAGCCGACCATCATCGCCGCGCCCAGCTCCTCGGCCCGGCGCATGCCGAGCTCCAGGTTGCGGACGATGTTCTCCCCCGAGCACAGGAACTCGTCGTGCAGGATCTGCCATGGCCCGACGGCGAGGCGCCCGTCCCGGACCAGCGCGGCGACCCGCTCGCGCCGCTCGGGGCGGATCTCCAGGTAGTCGTCGACGGCGGCCATCTGGCCGTCGAGGGTGAAGCGCCAGCGCGGGTCGGCCTCCATGCGGTCGACGACGCCGTCCATCAGCGACACCAGCCGCAGCCGGAACCGCTGGAACGGCAGGTACCACTCGCGGTCCCAGTGGGTGTGGGGGACGACGACGATCTCGGGGGCGTCCGTCCGCGCACCGTCGTTCAGCCGCGCACCGTCGTTCAGCCGCACAGTGCGATCACCTCGTTCTCGTGCGATTCCAGGCGGTGCATCCCCGGCCCCTCGGCCGGGATCCGGACCTTGTCGCCGCGGACGGCGACGCGCCGCCCGTCCGGCCGGCACAGGACGGTGCCGTCGGCGTCCAGCGCGATCAGCTCGTCCTCGACGCGCAGCAGGACGGGGGCGTCGGGACCCGCGGAGATCGCCACCCGTCCGGCGGCGAGCGCGTCGAGGACCCGGTCGTCTTCGGCGAGCGCCCAGGTGACGGGCTCGCCGAGGTTCTTGAACTGCCCGGGGTCGTGGAAGTCGCTGCCGCCGAGCGGGACGACCCCGGTGGGCCGCCACACGTCCGCCCAGGCCAGCGGGGCGCCCCAGCGCCGGTCCCACCAGGACGGGTGCCAGATCTCGGCGAACCTCGGCCGGGACTCGGGTGGCAGCGGGCGGCGCCACGCGCAGTCGCCGCTGAGCGGATGGTTGATCGACATCAGGCCGCCGCGCGCGTCCGCGAACGCGGCCCAGTCGGCGCTCGGGCGGCGGAAGTCGACCCAGCCGGTGTCGCCGAACACGTTGGCGTGGCCGAGGTCGGTGGTGACCTCCTGGCCGGGCAGCAGCAGGACGCCCGCGTGCGCGCCGGCGGCGGGCAGCTCGGGGTGGTGGCTGACGGTGTTGTGGTCGGTCACCGCGAGGTAGTCCAGGCCGCGCGACGCGGCGAGGCAGGCCAGCTCGTGGACGGTGAGCGTCCCGTCGCTGTGCACGGTGTGGGAGTGCAGGTCCCCGGCGAGCCATCGCATTCCGGACGGGGCGGGCAGGTCGCGGCGCGGCGGGCGTTCCGGACGGGGCGGCGGCGCCGGGACGTCCGGACGCGGCGGCAGCGACGACGACGTTGTCACCGTGACCTCGTACGGGACGCCCTCGGGCGGGATCCGGTGCAGGCCCAGCCAGACGTGCCAGGTGCCGGGTTCCAGCTCGCCCGGCAGGTAGCCGGGCGTCGCCCAGTCCGCGGCGACCGTGTAGGTGCGGCGGGCGCCGCCGGACCAGCCGCGGAACCCGCCGGGCCCGCCGCAGCCAAGGTCGATGACGCCGCCGTCGAACGACAGCTCCACCGTGACCGCGGCCGTCCCGGCCGGGACGTCGAACGGCAGTTCCCGCAGCCCCTGCTCGAGGCGGTCTTCCAGGGTCCATCTCCCCCGATGAACGGTCATCCGTTCTCCTTCCCGGTCGGGGCCATCCTCGGTTCGGGCACATCGGACTCGTCGGGCGCGGCCACCAGCTCGCCGTCCCGGTACAGCAGGACGCGGCCGGGCCGGGGCAGCGCCCAGCCCTCGTCGCCGGGCGCGGGCTCGCGCCCCTCCCCCACGACGACGTGCACCGGTTCGCCCTCCACGTCCAGCGTCACCAGGGCACTGCCGCCCAGGTGCTCGACCACCGACACCCGCCCGGCGAACGCGCCGTCGGCGGGCAGGTCGGTGTAGTCGAGGTACTCGGGTCGTACCCCGCAGACGATCTCCTCCCCCGCCGCGAGCGCGCGCGCTTCGTCCGGCAGGGGCAGAAGGGCGCCGGCCGCGACGACGTGCTCCCCCTCGACGCGTCCGGGCAGCAGGTTCATCGGCGTGGAGCCGATGAACGACGCGACGAACAGGTTCGCGGGGCGCCGGAACACCTCGGTGGGCGTGCCGAGCTGCCGGATCCGGCCCTTCTCCATCACCGCGATCCGGTCGGCGAGCGCGAGCGCCTCCGCCTGGTCGTGGGTGACGAACACGGTGGTCACGGCCAGTTCCTTCTGCAGCCGCTTGAGGAAGGTGCGGGCCTCCAGGCGCAGCCGGGCGTCCAGGTTGGACAGCGGCTCGTCCAGCAGGAAGATCCGCGGTTCGGCGACGAGCGCGCGGGCCAGCGCGACCCGCTGCTGCTGGCCGCCCGACAACTCGCCGGGACGCCGCTTCCCGAGCCCTTCCAGGCCCAGATAGTCGGCGGCCTCGGCGGCGCGCGCGTGCCGGTCGGCCTTGCCCCGCTTCTTGATCTTCAGCGGGTAGGCGATGTTGTCCAGGACGCTCATGTGCGGGAAGAGCGCGTAGTCCTGGAACACCATGCCGACGTCGCGGCGGCCCGGCGGCAGCCGGGTGACGTCGGCGCCGCCGAGCGCGACCGTCCCGGACGTCGCCGACTCCAGCCCCGCGACGGTCCGCAGCAGCGTGGTCTTGCCGCAGCCGGACGGGCCGAGCAGCGCGAAGAACTCGCCGTCCGCCACGTCGAGGTCGAGCGCGTCCAGGGCCCGCACGCCGCCCGGATAGACCTTGGTCAGCTCCCGAATGGTGATGGCCGCCATCAGCGCTTGATCCCTCCGTGGAAGCGGAACCCGTACCGGCGGCTCACGAACAGGTACATGACCACGACCGGCAGGGAGTACAGCAGCGAGAACGTGGAGATCAGGGGCAGGTCGGGCTGGCCGCCCTCGGTGTAGAACGTGTACATGATCACGGACGCGGGCGCCTTGTCCGGGTTGCGCAGCAGCAGGAACGGCATCAGGAAGTCGCCCCACACCTGCGCGACCGTCCACACCCCGACCGTGGCGAGGCCGGGGCGGATCACCGGGACGACCACGTGCCGCAGGATCTGCAGCGGGGACGCGCCGAACACCCGCGCGGCCTCCTCGTAGGACGTCGGCGTCGCGTCCGTGAAGTCCTTCAGCAGGAAGATCGCGGCCGGGAGCAGCCCGCCGGTCAGCACCAGGATCACGCCGAGCCGGGAGTCGATCAGGTGCAGGTTGAAGGCCAGCAGGAAGATCGGCACCATCGCCGCCGTCCCGGTGATGATGGACGACAGCAGGAGCAGCACGTACAGCAGCGCGTCCCGTCCCGGCACCCGGACGCGGCTCAGCGCGTACGCCGCGAGCGCCGCGCACACGACCACGAGCAGCGCCGTCCCGGCGGCCAGCAGCACCGAGTTGCGCATCGACTCCAGCGCGTACGGGTTGTCCATCAGGATCTTGAAGTTGTGCAGGGTGAAGTCGGGCAGGGACGCCGCGATGCCGGGGTTCGCGTCGAACGGCGTGAACGCGAGCCACAGCAGCGGCAGCGCGAAGAACCCGAGGACGGCCGACACGAACGTGGCCAGGCCGATCCTGCGCAGCGTCTCGCGGACGACCGTGTTCACGCCGCCACCGCCTCTCGCGGCTCGCCCCGGCCCCGCTCGCCCCGGCCCCGCTCGCGGCGCCCCCGCTCGCGCAGCGCGCGCAGGTAGACCAGGGCGATCACGAGGTTGATCAGGATCATGACCAGCGAGATGGCGGCGCCGAAGCCGAGCCGGCCGTCGCCGAGCGCGGTCCGGTACACGTACACCGACATGATCTCCGACCGCCGGTCCGGCCCACCGGCCGTGATGAGGAACGGGGTGAAGTCGTTGAACGTCCACAGGCTGATCAGCAGCAGGCTGGTCAGCACGTGCCCGCGGATGCGCGGCAGCACCGCGTCCCGCAGCGTCTGGAGCGTGGACGCGCCGGCCAGCCGGGCGGTCTCCAGATGCGACGGTGGAACGTTCCCGAGCGCGGCGCCGTACAGCATCATCGAGAACGCGGTGCCGTGCCAGACGTTGAACACGATCACGCACGCCATCGGATGGTCGATCAGCCACGCCGTGCCGGGCGTGCCGAGCAGCGCGTTCAGCGTGCCGCCGTCGCGGTCCAGCAGCGCGATCCACAGGAAGGCGATCACCGACCCCGGCAGGATCCACGCCAGCAGCACCAGCGCCTCGACGACCCGCCGGACGATCCCCTTCCGGTCGCGCATCACCCACGCGATCGCGAACCCGAGCAGGGTCTGCCCGATCACCGCCGAGCCGAGCACGAACTGCAGCGTCAGCCACAGCGAATGGTGGAAGTCGCCGTCGCCGAGCACGTCGCCGTAGTTGCGCACGCCGACGAACTTCGGCTCGCTGGCGGCGATCCCCGTCAGCCGGTAGTCGGTCGTGCCGAGGTAGAGCGTCCAGAGCGCCGGGAAGACGAGGAACACCGCGATGAGGACCAGCGCGGGCGCGACGAACGCCGCCGCGCGCCCGCGTCCGAGCCCCGCCGCGTCCCCGCCGGCGGGCGCCGCGCCGCCGCGGCGCGCCGCCTCACTGGGCGGAGACGTGAGAGGGGCCACCGACGATCCCTTCCAGCTTCTTGGTGTACTGCGCGGCGGCCTCGTCGGGGCTCTTGCCCGAGACGATCGCCGCCGTGGCCTCCTGCAACGCCGTCGACACCTGCGGATACACCGCCAGGCCCGGACGGTAGGACGTCACCGGCAGGACCTTCTCCGAGACGAACGTCAGCAGCGGGTCGCCCGCGAGGATCTGCTTGTTCACGTCCGTCCGGGACGTGATCTCGGGGGTGCCCGCGGTGCGCGCCTTGACCATGTCCGCGGAGTTCATGAACTCCATGAACTCGAACGCCTGCTGCGGGTACTTGGTGTTCGGGTTCATCACGGTCAGCGGGCCGCCCGACATGCTCACGAACGACTGGCCCCGCACGCCCTTGCCCGGCGAGACCGCCGGGATCAGCGCGAACCCCACGTCGGTGTCGCGGGTCCTCATCTTCGCGACGCCGTCCTTGGGGTTCAGCACGTCGCGCCAGAGGTAGTCGCCCTCCGCCAGGATCCCGATCTTGCCGGCGGCGAACTCCTCGAACGACTTGTCGCGGCCCTTCGCCTCCTCCTGGAGCTTCGGGTCGCCGAGCTTCTCGGACCCGTAGATCTGCGCGTACAGGCCGAGGACGCTCTTGAGCGCCTGCCCGCCGCCGGTCCACTTGCCGTCCTGGTAGATCTGCGCGCCCGCGCCCGCCAGCAGCGGCAGCACGCCCTGCATGCTCGTCGCCTCGCCCATCGCGGTGCCCGCGTCCAGCTGGATCGGGGTCACGCCCGGCAGCTTCTTGAGCGCGCGGCCGGCCGCGATGATGTCCTGCCAGCTCTTCGGCTGCCAGTCGGCCGGCAGGCCCGCCTGCGCGAACAGCTTCTTGTTGAAGTACAGGAGGCGCCCGTCGGTGCCGGACGGGATGCCGTACTTCTTCCCGTCGAACAGCGCCAGCTGTTGGACCGATCCAGGGATCTGCGCCCAGCCGTCCCAGGCGTCCGCCTTGGCGCCCACCCCCTCGCTGAGCGGCGTGATGTACCCGGCCTGGGCGAACTCCCCCACCCAGATGCCGTCGATGTCCATGACGTCGGCCCCGGACCGCGACTTCAGGTCCAGGGCGAGCTTGGTCTTGTAGGCCTCGTCGTCCACGCCCTGGCCGCGGAAGGTCACCTTCGCGGTGATCCCCTTCGCCTTCTCGGCGGCCACGAACCTCGGGATGACGGTCTTGGTGAGCCACTCGGCCTCGCCGGCGTTCTTGCCGCCCGCGATGGCGTTCCGGGTGATGGTGAGGGTGAAGCTCTTGGCGTCCTTGCCGCGATTCGGATCGGTCGACGATCCGCCGCCGCCGCAGCCGGCGAGCGCCGCGCCCGCCAGCACGAGCGCGGCCGCCGCGCCGATCCGCCTTCTGGAGAAGTCCCTACGGGAGCTGACCACGGGTGACCTCCTACAGCGTCACCACTTAACGTCACCGAAGAAGGCGATCACGTAAAGACCCAGGAGATCGTTTTCTTCGTCAGGGGTCCATCAGCTCGGCGGAGCGGGCCGCGAACGCCTCCATCGCCTTCGCGGTGATCGGGCCCGGGGCCTCCGGCAGGACCGTTCCGTCCACCGCCCGGATCGGCTGCACGTCCCGGGTCGTCGACGTCAGGAACGCCTCCTCCGCCCGGTACAGCTCCTCCAGCGGGACGTCCTCCTCCTCGCCGCCGCACCACTCCAGCACCAGCGCGCGCGTCACCCCCGCCAGGCAGCCCGACGACAGCGGCGGCGTCACCAGCCGCCCGCCGAGGACGACGAAGATGTTGCTGCCCGTCCCCTCGCACAGGTTCCCCGCGAGGTTCCCGAAGATCGCCTCACCGCCGCCGCGCTCCTTCGCGTACGCCAGCGCCAGCGCGTTGTCCGCGTACGACGTCGTCTTCAGGCCGGACAGCGCGCCCCGCTCGTTGCGCGGCCACGGCACCACCGTGACATCACCCGCCGCCGGGAACGGCGCCTGCTCGTCCACGATGATCGACACCGTCGGGCCCGCGTCGCCGCGGGCCGAGCCCAGCGGCCCCGGACCGCTCGTGAACGTGATCCGGATCCGCGCCAGCGGCCACCTCGGCGCCGCCGCCAGCACCTCCAGCACCCCCTGCGCGAGCGCGTCGTGATCCGGCTCCGGCAACCCGAGCCCCGCCGCCGACGCCGCCAGCCGCCGCAGATGCCGGGTCAGCGCGAACGGCTCCCCGTGCGCGGCCTTCACCGTCTCGAAGACCCCGTCGCCCACCAGCATGCCGTGGTCGAACACCGACACCACGGCCCGCTCCGGATCGACCATCTCGCCGTTCAGCCAGATCCTGGCCCGCCCGTCGTGGGCCTGCCCCGTCACCCGAAGCCACCTCCCCATGGCCGGGCGCCTCCAGCCCGGCCTCGCACCGTTCCGCGTCCACCCGGCCGATGGCCCCACAGTACGACCCCCAGGGCACGGGTTTCGAGTTCATCCGCCCGGACCGGCGCCCCGGGCCTCACCGCAGATCTTGCCGAAGCAGGACGAACCGGCATGGCGAACACTTCCAGACGCGGCCGCGAGACTGCGCTTCGCGCCGCCCGTTCTCAGACGAGCACGCAGCCGAACGAATCCGCCAGCCCCCTCAGGCCGTCGTCCGTCACCCGCAGCGCCCGCCGCGTCGCCCCCCGCTCGAACCAGCCCAGTTCGATCATCCGGTCCGTCAGCGCCGCACCCAGCGCCCCGTTCAGATGCGGCCGCCGCTCCGTCCAGTCCAGGCAATGCCACGCGAACCTGCGGCGCGCCCGCCGCAACGCCGGCACATCCAGACCCAGCGCCCCCAGCCGGTCCTCGCCCTTCTCCGTGACCTCGTACGACTCCTCGCCGTCCCGCTCGATCAGACCGCCGTCCAGCAGCGCCGCGAACAACGCCACCCCCGCCTCACCCGCCAGATGGTCGTAACACGTCCGCGCCTCATGCAACCGCCGCGCGTCCCGCGACTGCCGCAGACTCCGCACCTCCACCGGCGGACTGATCCGCGACAGCGCCTCGATCACCTGCGCCACCTCGGCGTTCTGCAACCGGTAATAGCGATGCCGCCCCTGCTTCACCGCCGTGACGAACCCCGCCTCCAGCAACCTCGCCAGATGCGCGCTCGCCGTCGGCGCGCTCACCCCCGCCGTCCGCGCCAACTCCCCCGCCGCCAGCGGACGCCCGTCCAGCAGAGCCGTCAGCATCGCCGCCCGCGCCCGATCCGCCAGCAGCGCCGCCACCGGGGCGATGTCCGAAGTAACAGCAAGTTCCGCCATACCTCGACCCTAGGCGCCGCACCCTTCGACCGGCACCGAAGCATCCGCGGCACGCCCCGCCGGGAAACCCGGTTTGGGGAACGGCCCCGGACGCGCTAATGTTTTCCCCGTCGCCGCAAGGGGCCGCAAGGCACCGAGCAGCACAGGCGGAAGTGGCTCAGGGGTAGAGCATCACCTTGCCAAGGTGAGGGTCGCGGGTTCAAATCCCGTCTTCCGCTCTGAGGGGCCTTTCAGGCTGTGACCCAGAAGGTCTCTTCTGGTGGAGTGGCCGAGAGGCGAGGCAACGGCCTGCAAAGCCGTGTACACGGGTTCAAATCCCGTCTCCACCTCAACCGCCGTGACTCCCCCCGGAGACCACGTGCACGGGCGATTAGCTCAGTGGGAGAGCGCTACCTTGACACGGTAGAGGTCACTGGTTCAATCCCAGTATCGCCCACGATCGAGTGGGGAGTGGTGTGCCCGCGGAAAGCGCGGGCCTGCCACTCCCTCTTTGTGTTGACCCGGGGGGGCGACCCCCGGACCCCCGATGTGGGGGGC
>NZ_JBEZJL010000082.1:0-51043 GCF_040651755.1 Actinomadura sp. NPDC048394
GGACCCTAGGACCCGTAGCGGGGGCAGGATTTGAACCTGCGACCTCTGGGTTATGAGCCCAGCGAGCTACCGAACTGCTCCACCCCGCGGTGATGTCTTAACTCTATGGGGCGGGGGTTGCTTGCGCAAACCGGTTAGGGACGGGGTGTTGCGGGGGCGTGTACGGGGGCTTGCAGGGCGGCGGTGAGCATGGCGGTGAGGTCGGTGACGAAGGCGTCGTGGTCGAGGAGGGTGGGGTCGGGGTGGCCGGGTTCGATGCGGCCGGTGCGGTCGGCGAGGGCGGCGGTGAGGAAGGCGATGGCGACGGCGATGCGTTCGAGGGCGCGGGGTTCGGGGAGGCGGGTGCGGCAGGCGGCCTGGAGGAGGTCGAGCTGGCGGGTGAGGGCGGTGCCGGCGATGACGGGGGGGACGTGGTGGCCGCGGATGCCGGCGCGGCCGGCGAGCTGGGCGGTGATGCGGAGGAAGTCGCGGCCTTCGGGGGTGCGGAGTTCGGCGGCGGTGGGTTCGACGATGGCGGCGACGATGCCGTGGAGGTCGGCGGGGTGGAGGGTGGGGAGGGTGGCGGCGCGGGCGGGTTCCATGCGCTGGACGCCGGCGCGGAGGATGGCGTCGAGGAGGCCGGCGCGGGAGCCGAAGTGGTAGGTGATGGCGGAGTCGTTGCCCTGTCCGGCGAGGGCGACGATGTCGCGGGTGCGGGCGGCGTCGATGCCTTCGGCGGCGAAGAGGCGGGCGCCGGCGCGGATGAGGCGGTCTCGGGTGGCGCTTGCGTCTCTCGGCACGCGGTGATACTAACAGAGGGCGTTAATAACGGTGCTCGTTACAACCCCCAACCCTCGGGAGGGCCGCGCCATGGCGGACGTCTACGACCCGTTCGATCCCGGCTTCCAGGCCGACCCGTACCCGGCGTACCGGCGGCTCCGCGACGAGGACCCCGTCCACCGCCACGACGACCCGCCGTTCTGGGCGCTGTCGCGGTTCGAGGACATCTGGGCGGCGACGCGCGACGCGGCGGCGTTCTCGTCCGCGCAGGGCCTGACGTTCTATCCGGACGAGATCGGCACGCTGGGCCTGGCGCCGACGATCGTGATGCTGGATCCGCCGCGGCACACCGTCCTGCGCCGGCTGGTGAGCCACGGGTTCACGCCGCGCCGGATCGCGGCGCTGGAGGACATGCTGCGCGGGTTCGTCCGGGAGAACATCGCGCGGATGGAGCGCGACGCGGCGGACGGCGGGACCCCGGACCTGCACCGGGACTTCTCCGCGCCGCTGCCGACGTTCGCGCTGGCGCACCTGCTCGGCGTCCCGGAGGCGGACCGGGCGCGGTTCACCCCGTGGGTGCGGGCGCTGACGACGCTGCAGGACGACGGGTTCGACCTCAAAGCACTGAAGGACGACGCGGTCGCCGCCGTCGGGGAGATGTTCGAGTACTTCACCGGCGTGATCCAGGCGCGCCGGGACGACCCGTCCGACGATCTGATCAGCGCGCTGACGGTGGCCGAGGTGGACGGGGAGCGCCTCACCGACTGGGACATCCTTGGGTTCTGCTTCGTGATGGTGGCGGGCGGGAACGACACGACCGCCAACCTGATCTCGCACGGCGTGATGCTGCTGGACACCGACCACGCGCAGCGGGAGCGGCTCGCGGCGGACTTCTCGCTGATCCCGAACGCGCTGCTGGAGTTCCTGCGGCTGGAGGCGTCCGTGCAGGCGCTCGGCCGGACGACGACGCGCCCGGTCACGGTCCGCGGCGTCGAGATCCCCGAGGGGCAGAAGGTGATGATGCTGTTCGGGGCGGCGAACCGGGACGAGCGGGAGTTCGGCCCGTCCGCCGGCGACCTCGACGTCACCCGGGAGATCCCGCGCCACCTGGGCTTCTCCAGCGGCGTCCATTTCTGCATCGGCTCGCACCTGGCGAAGCTCCAGGCGCGCGTCGCGCTGGAGGAGCTGCTCCGCGCCCATCCCCACGTCGGCGTGGATCTGGAGAACGCGCAGCGCATCGCGTCCCCGTTCACGCGGGGCTGGATCGGTCTTCCGGCGACGGGGATCGGCTGATCGGGGCGCTCAGCCGATCGACGGCATGCCCGAGCCGTAGTCGTAGAAGGACCCCTGGTACATGCAGCTGACGCTGGCGAACTGCCCCTTGGCGGAACGTTCCTGGACGACCTTGCCGTCCAGGGTGATGCTGCAGTGCACGGTTCCGGACTCGATCCCGGTGTTCCCGCTGATGCTGAGCATGGTGAACCGCGAGGCCTGGTACTTCGCCGTCCACGGCGGCTTGACCGACTGCCGGGTCATGCCGCCGTCCGGGGGCATCACCATGACCGAGAGGGGCGACACGCTGCCGGTCACCTTGTAGACGATCTTGTGGACCACCGGCGTGGACGGGGCCGCCGAGGCCGAGGCGGAGGACGCGGTCGTGGCCGGGACGGCCGGGTCGGCGGGCTCGTGCCCGGCGCCCGTCCCGCCGCCCGACGGCAGGACGAGGACGGCGAGGGCGCCGGCGGCCACGAGGGCGGCGACCCCCGCGCCCGCCGCGATCAGCAGCCGCGGGGACTGCCGGCCGGCGGGGTGCGGCGCGGTCATGACGGCCGTGCCGGGGTTCGTCGAGGGGCCGTGCGGCGGGAGCCCCGGCGCCGGAAAGCCCACCGGAAGCGGAACCGGGGGCGGGCCCGGAGGCGGGCCGGGAGGCGGCGCGACCGGCGGCGGGAGCGGCGTGCCCTGCCCCTCCGTCCGGAGGAACGCCGCGACGGCGCCGGCGCTCGACGGACGCTGGTCCACCTCCTTGGCAAGGAGGTCGAGGACGAGCCGCTCCAGGTGCGGCGGCACGTCCGGGCGGACGGCGCCGACCCGCGGCGGCGGCTCGTTCAGGTGCGCGTACATCAGGCCGGGCAGGCCGGAGCCGGAGCGGAAGGGAGGTTCGCCGGTGAGGAGCTCGTGGAGGACGCATCCGAACGCGTACAGGTCGGACCGGTGGTCGGCGGCCTCCCCGCGGTACTGCTCGGGGGCCATGTAGAGCGGGGTGCCGACGGACCCGCCGTCCTGGGTGAGCCGCGTCGCGGCGTCGGCGAGGCCGGCGATGCCGAAGTCGCAGAGCTTGAGGCGCCCGTCGGCGAGCACGAAGAGGTTCGCGGGCTTGATGTCGCGGTGCACGATCCCGCGCGAGTGGGCGGCGGCGAGGGCGTCGGCGACCTGGACGGCGAGGCCGGCGGCCTCGGCGACCGGCAGCCCGCCGGGACGGCGGCGCAGGAGCGTCTGGAGGTCCTCCCCTTCGAGGAGCTCCATCACCAGGTAGGCGAGGCCGTCCTCGGTGCGGCCGACGTCGAACACGACCGTGATGCCGGGGTGCTGGAGCGCGGCGGTGGCCTCCGCCTCGCGCTCGAACCGCTCCATCGCGCCGGGCACGTCCGCCAGCTCGGCGGGCAGCGCCTTGACGGCGACCGGGCGGCGCAGCCGGGTGTCGACGGCGCGCCAGACCTCGCCCATGCCGCCGCGGCCGATCAGGCTCTCCAGGCGGTACCGGCCGTCGAGCTCCGTTCCGGCGGCGAGCCGCGGCCCGTCCGTCATGTCCGCCTCCCCGCGGCCTTCGCGCTCACTCCCCGATTATGGATTCAGACGAACGGAGTTGTCCATTTGACATGCGGGGGCCCGCGGCCGGGGGCGGGGTCCGGCCGCGGGCGCCGCGCCCCGTCAGCCCATGTGCGGGTAGCGGTGGTCGGTCGGCGGGACGAACGTCTCCTTGATCGAGCGCGGGGACGTCCAGCGCAGCAGGTTGAACACCGAGCCGGCCTTGTCGTTGGTGCCGGACGCGCGCGCCCCGCCGAACGGCTGCTGCCCGACGACGGCGCCGGTCGGCTTGTCGTTGACGTAGAAGTTGCCGGCGGCGTACCGCAGCACCTCGGACGCGTGCGCGATCGCGGCCCGGTCCGTCGCGATGACGGCGCCGGTCAGCGCGTAGCCGGCGACCGACTCCATCTGCGCGAGCATCTCCTCGTACCGCTCGTCGTCGTAGACGTGGACGCCGAGGATCGGCCCGAAGTACTCGGTCGTGAAGATCTCGTTCTCCGGGTCGTCGGACACCAGGACGGTCGGCCGCACGAAGTACCCGACGGAGTCGTCATAGGAGCCGCCGGCGACGACCTCGACCGACGGGTCCGCCTCGGCCCGGTCGATCGCGGCCTTGCTCTTCGCGAACGCCCGCTCGTCGATCACCGCGCCGATGAAGTTCGACAGGTCGGACACGTCGCCCATGGTGAGGCCCTCGACCTCGTCCGCGAACCGCTCCTTGAACCCGTTCTCCCAGATGGAGCGCGGGATGTAGGCGCGGGACGCGGCGGAGCACTTCTGCCCCTGGTACTCGAACGCGCCGCGCACCAGCACGGTCTTCAGCACGTCCGGGTCCGCGGACGGGTGCGCGACGACGAAGTCCTTCCCGCCGGTCTCGCCGACGAGGCGCGGGTAGCTCCGGAACTTCTCGATGTTGTTCCCGACCGTCTTCCACAGGTGCTGGAACGTCGCCGTCGACCCGGTGAAGTGGATGCCGGCGAGTTCCGGATGGGCCAGCGCGACCTCGGAGACGGCCAGCCCGTCCCCGGTCACGAGGTTGATGACGCCCGGCGGGAGCCCCGCCTCCTCCAGCAGACGCATGGTCAGGACGGCCGCGTAGGTCTGCGTCGGCGACGGCTTCCACACCACGACGTTGCCCATCAGCGCGGGCGCGGTCGGCAGGTTCGCGGCGATCGCGGTGAAGTTGAACGGGGTGATCGCGTAGACGAACCCCTCCAGCGGCCGCAGGTCCGACCGGTTCCACACGCCGGGGCTGCTGATCGGCTGCTCGGCGAGCAGCCGCCGCGCGAAGCTCACGTTGAACCGCCAGAAGTCGACCAGCTCGCACGGGCTGTCGATCTCCGCCTGCTGGACGGTCTTGGACTGCCCGAGCATCGTCGCCGCGAGGATCGTCTCCCGCCACGGCCCGGCGAGCAGGTCGGCGGCGCGCAGGAAGACCGCGGCGCGCTCGTCGAACGGCAGCGCCCGCCATGCCGGCGCCGCCTTCAGCGCGGCGTCGATGGCGTCGCGCGCGTCGTCCTGGGTCGCGGTCCCGAACGTGCCGAGCACCGACGCGTGGTTATGCGGCTGGACGACGGCGACCTTCGCGCCCGCGCCGAGCCGCCGCTCGCCGCCGATCGTCATGGGCAGGTCGATCGGGGCCTCGGCGGTCAGCTCGGCGAGCCTCGCCTCCAGCCGGGCCCGTTCGGCGCTGCCGGGCGCGTACCCGCGCACCGGCTCGTTCGCGGGCGTCGGAACGGTGGTCACGGCGTCCATGAAAGGGGGCCTCCTACTCAGCGAGAGACGAACGAACGAAGGAAGAACACGAGGTTGGCGGGCCGCTCGGCCAGGCGCCGCATGAAGTAGCCGTACCAGTCGCTCCCGTACGGCACGTAGACGCGCATCCGGTGGTCCCCCGCGAGCCGCCGCTGCTCACCGGCACGGATGCCGTACAGCATCTGGAACTCGTACGAGTCGGGGGACCGGTCGTTCACGACGGCGAGCGTCCGCGCGATGTCGATCAGCCGCGGGTCGTGGCTGCCGACCATCGGGTAGCCGTCGCCCGCCATGAGCACCCGGAGCCCGCGCACGTAAGCCCGGTCGATCTCGGCCTTGCTCTCGAACGCGACCGACGCCGGCTCCGCGTAGGCGCCCTTGACGAGCCGGACCCGCGACCCCTCGTGCGCCAGGTCCCGCAGGTCGCCCTCCGTCCGGCGCAGCATCGCCTGGATCGCCACGCCCGCCCACGGGAAGTCGGCGCGCAGCTTGCCGAGGATCTCCAGCGTGGAGTCCACGGTCGTGTGGTCCTCCATGTCCAGCGTGACCGTCATGCCGGCCCGGTCCGCCGCCGCGCAGATCTCCCGGGCATGGTCGAGCGCGAGATCGCCGGGCAGCGCCTGCCCGAGCGCGGACAGCTTCACCGACGCGTCCGCGCCCCGTGCCAGCCCCTGGTCGGCGAAGACCTCGAACATGGCCAGGTAGGCGTCCCGCGTGGCCTCCGCCTGCGCCCGCTCGCGCGTGTACTCGCCCAGGTGGTCCAGCGTGACGCGCAGCCCGTCCCCGGTCAGCTCCCGCACCGCCCGGACGGCGGCGTCCAGATCCTCCCCGGCGACGAACCGGTCGACGACACGCCGCGTCAGCGGCACGGAGGTCACCAGCCCGCGCATGCGGTCGCTGCGCGCGGCGGCGAGGAGAACGGGACCGAGCATCAGGGGCCTCCCATCGACACCTCGACGGTAGGAACCCGGCCCCCTCACCGCGTATAGTCAAATGCCACTTTCAACCAGCAGCATCTTCATACAAATGTCCTATGGCTCCTGATCTGCAAGAGATCGTGGAACTCGCCGCCGACCTCCTCGGCGCCCCGGCGACCCTGGAGGACCGCGACTTCCACCTCGTCGCCTACGCCGCGCACGGCGACACGATCGACCCCGTCCGGATGGACTCGATCCTGCACCGCCGCGCGACCGAGGCCGTCCGCACCCGGTTCGAGTCCTACGGCATCGCCCGCGCCACCGGGCCCGTCCGCATCCCCGCCGACCACTCCCTCGGCCAGCTCGGCCGGCTCTGCCTGCCCGTCCGCTGGAGCAACGTCACCTACGGCTACCTCTGGCTGCTCGACGACCAGGAGCGCATCACCGACGCCTCCCGCGCCATGCCGCTCTGCGAGCGCGCCGGGCTCCTCATGGCCCGCCAGGCCCGCGAGCGCGACGACCTCGGCTGGAAGGTCGCCGACCTCCTCTCGGCCCAGCCGGACGTCCGCGCGCAGGCCGCCAACGAGCTCGCCGAGGCCGGCGTCCCCGACCCGCCGCTCGCCGTCGCCGTCCTGCGCAGCCCGAGCACGGACCCGCTCAACCCGTGGCTGCTCCCCCACTCCGTCCTCACCACGGTCTGGCAGCGCGACCACGTCCTGGTGATCCCGGCGTCGGCGTCCCCGCGCACCGTCGTCGACCGGGCCCGCCGCCTCCTGGAGGAGCGCACGTCACCCGTCCACGCGGGCTTCTTTTCCCCCTGCCCGACCCTGGAGACCGTCCACGAGGGCTGGCTCCGCGCCCGCGTCGCCGCCCGCACCGCCGCCGCCGGAGAGACCCGCGACTGGACGTCCCTCGGCGTCCTGCGCCTCCTCCGCGCCGCCGGCGACGAGGCGCTCACCCAGGCGACCCAGACCCCCGGCACGGAGACCCTCCTCCAGCACCCCGACCTGGCCCTCACCGCCCGCACTTACCTGGACCTCGCGGGCAACGTCCAGAGAACAGCGCAAACCCTGAACATCCACCGCCAGACCCTCTACCACCGCCTCCGCCGCATAGAGGACCTGACGGCCCTGACCTTGACCAACGGCCAAGACCGCCTAACCCTCCACCTAGCCCTCACCCTCGCCCCGCACCTCCAGCAGGACGAGTGATCAGGACTCCGCGAGAGGAGCGTGCAGGCTCCGCAGCTCGCGCTTGAGGATCTTGCCGCTGGGGTTCTTCGGCAGCGACTCCGCCAGCACCACGTACTTGGGCCGCTTGTAGCCCGCGAGCCGCTCCCGCACGTGCGCGTGCACGTCGTCGGCGGCCAGCGCGGCCCCCGGCTTCGGCACGACGACCGCCGTGACGGCCTCGATCCAGCGCGGATGGGCGATCCCGAAGACGGCGACCTCGGCGACCCCGTCCAGCTCGTAGATCGCCTCCTCGACCTCCCGGCTGGCGACGTTCTCCCCGCCCGTCTTGATCATGTCCTTCTTCCGGTCGACCACCGACAGGTAGCCGTCCTCGGTCATGATCCCGAGGTCCCCGGAGTGGAACCACCCGCCCCGGAACGCCTCCTCGGTCTTGGCCTCGTCGTTGTAGTACCCCAGGGCCGCGTGCGGGCTCCGGTGCACGATCTCGCCGACCTCGCCCGCACGCACCGGACGACCGTCGTCGTCCACGAGCATCGTCTCGACGTTGATGGCGGCCCGCCCCGCGCTGCCGGCCCGCTCCAGCTGCTCGTCCGGACGCAGGATCGTCGCGAGCGGCGCCATCTCCGTCTGCCCGTAGAAGTTCCACAGCCGCACGTCCGGCAGCCGCCGCAGCAGCTCCCGCAGCACCTCGACCGGCATCGCGGACGCCCCGTAGTACCCCTTCCGCAGGCTCGACAGGTCCCGCGTCTCGAAATCCGGGTGCCGCAGCAGCGAGATCCATACCGTCGGCGGGCAGAACAGCTTCGTGGCCTTCTCCCGCTCGATCGTCTCCAGCAGCAGAGCCGGATCGGGCCCCGGCAGGATGACGCTGGTCGCGCCCAGATAGACGTCGACCGAGAAGAAGCAGTCCAGCTGCGCGCAGTGGTACATCGGCAGCGCGTGCACCTCGACGTCGTCGGCGGACATCTCCCCGTCGACGACGCAGCTCACGTACTGGCTGATCAGCGACCGGCTGGTCAGCATCACGCCCTTGGGCCGCGACTCCGTCCCCGAGGTGTACATCAGCCGCAGCGGGTCGTCGTCCCCCACCGCCACGTCCGGCGCCGCGGCGGACCCGTCGCGGCACCACGCGTCGACGTCCTCCCACCCGGCGGGGCCGTCCCCGATCCGTCCCCGGACGCCCCCTTCGACACCGGCCGCCGCGAGCGCCTTCTCCGCGACGGGCACCAGCGCGCCCTCGGCCACGATCCCGGAGGCACCCGAATGCCCCAGGATGTAGGCGATCTCGTCGGCGCCCAGCATGAAGTTGACCGGCACCAGCACCACGCCCAGCTTCGCCGTCGCGAACGCCAGCACCGCGTACTGCCAGCAGTTGTGGGACAGCAGGGCGAGCCGGTCGCCCTTCGCGAGCCCCCGCCCCGCCAGCGCGTTCGCCGCCCGGTTCACCGCAGCGTCGAACTCCGCGTACGTGAACCGCACCTCGCCGCTCACCACCGCGACCTTCCCCGGATACCGCCGAGCCGTCCGGTGCAACAGATCGCCGTAGGAGTGCTGCCGGGCACGCGCCACCGCCGAGGACATCGAACACCACACTTTCCGCTGGTCAAGTGACCTGGATCATACCGAAACAGCCAATCCGGCCACCCATCCAACAAACCAACCCCAACCAACGGAGACAAGGGGCGAAGCCTCAAAGAGGGCGCAGAGCAACAACCCGCACAAGCAGGACGAAGGGCGAAGCCCGAGGGGGCAAGGGGCGAAGCCCCAAACGCGCGCGAAGCGCGCCCGGGGGCGTGGGGGCGGAGCCCCCACACCGGGGGGTCCGGGGGGTCGCCCCCCCGATAAACGGCGAAGGGTCCGTGGGGAAGCGCCGAAGGCGCGACCACACGGACCCTAGGACCCGTAGCGGGGGCAGGATTTGAACCTGCGACCTCTGGGTTATGAGCCCAGCGAGCTACCGAACTGCTCCACCCCGCGGTGATGGCTCAACTGTATTGCATGGCGGGGGCGGGACCAAATCGGTTTCGGGGCGGGTCATTTGGTGCAGGCGGGGACGGCGCCTTTGCCGGTGGTGATGGCGTTGATGGCCTGGATGGCGGTGTGGAGGGTGTCGGCGCGGACGAGGCGGAGGCCGGCGGGGCGGGCGCCGAGGGCTTCGGAGCAGTTCTTCTTGGGGGTGAGGAAGACGGTGGCGCCGGCGCGGCGGGCGGCGATCATCTTCTGCTGGATGCCGCCGATGGGGCTGACCTGGCCGTCGGCGTCGATCTCGCCGGTGCCGGCGATGAACTTGCCGGCGCTGAGGGGGCCGGGGGTGAGCTTGTCGTAGATGGCGAGGGCGAACATGAGGCCGGCGCTGGGGCCGCCGATGTCGCCGACGCTGATGTCGATCTTGAAGGGGAACTTGTACTGGTCGCCGAGGACGACGCCGACGACGGCGCGCTTGCCGGTGGGGTCGGCGACGGTGGTGAAGGTCTGGGTGGTGTCCTTGCCGCCGCGCTGGACGGTCAGGGTGACCTTGTCGCCGATCTTGCGTTTGGCCATGGCGCCGGTGACCTGGGCGGTGCTGGTGACCTTGGCGCCGTCGAGGGCGGTGACCTGGTCGCCGGGCTGGAGCTTGCCGTCGGCGGGGCGGCCCTTCTGGACGCCTTGGACGATCACCTGGGTCTGCAGGGGGACGCCGAGTTCGTGCAGGGCGGCGGCCTTGGCGCTCTGCTGGGAGTCCTGCATCTGGCGGGTGTTCTCCTGGTCGACCTGCTTCTGGCTCTCGTCCTTGGGGAAGTAGAGCTCTTCGGGGACGATGGCGGTGTCGTGGTCGAGCCAGCCGCGCAGGGCGGTGAACAGGTCGATGCGTCCGCCGGGGCCGCCGCGGTAGGTGACGGTGGTGAAGTTGAGGTGTCCCTCGTCGGGGTAGGTCTGCCGGCCGTCGATGGTGATGACCTGCTGGCCCTTCTCGTTCGTGCCGAGGGTGTTGCTCGTGGGGCCGGGCATCAGCGCGATGTAGGGCACCGGCATGAGGGAGCCCACGAGGGCCAGCGCGAGGATGAGGACGCTCGCGACGGTGAGCGTGGCGGCACGACGAGACATGGTCGGAACTCTATGCGGATCGGGCGGGTCAGCAGGCCCCGACCCACTCGTCTCCCCCGTCGGCGAAGGTCTGGTGCTTCCAGATCGGCACCTGGGCCTTGAGGTCGTCGATGAGGCGGCGGCAGGCATCGAAGGCTTCGGCCCGGTGGGGGCAGGACGCGGCGACGACGACGGCGAGGTCGCCGATCTCCAGGTCGCCGACGCGGTGGACGGCGGCGAGGGCGCGGACGGGGAAGTCGGCGGCGACCTTCTCCATCACGGCGCGCAGTTCGCGTTCGACGGTGGGGTGGGCGCTGTAGGAGAGGGCGCGGACGTCGCGGGCGTGGTCGTGGTCGCGGACGGTTCCGACGAACAGCGCGACGCCGCCGGCGGCGGGGTCGCCGACGGCGGCGAACACCTCGTCGACGGACAGCGGGGTGTCGCGGATCTCGGCGAGCCGGATGGCGGTTCCGGCGGCGGCGCTGTCTTCGCTCACGTCCTGCAGGCTACCTTTCCGCGGCGGGCCCGCTAGGGGCGAGGGGCGGGCTCGTCGGGCTCGAAGGTGCCGGCGAGGGCTTCGGCGAGGGCGGGGACGAGGTCGGGTCCGGCGAGGACCTCGTCGTCGGTGTCGTGGCGGCGGAGCCGGAGGGCGGAGTGCCGGGTGCCGTCGCGGAGCACGCCGACGATCATGCGGACGTCCTCGCGCTTGGGGTGGTTCGCCGCGTATTCGGCGGCTTCGGCCTCGTCCTCGGGGATGTCGTCCTCGGCCTCGGGCGGGAGCACGACCCGTTCGATGACGAGCGCGCAGCCTTCGACGGTGTCGGGCCAGGCGATGGCGGCGAGGGCGTCCTCGACGCCGGCCTTCTCGGGGAGGGCGGGCTGTTCGAGGGCGGCGAGGGTGTCGGCGTCGGGGGGCAGGCCGAGCTGGTCGGCGAGGTCGGGCTCGGCGCGGCGCAGCTCGGTGCTGCGGACGAGGGCGTAGAGGCGGGGCGCGGAGTCCCAGCCCTCCTGCGCCGAGTGGCGTTCGAGGTCCAGCACGACTTCTTCCAGAAGACTCACGGGGCCCATCTTTCCCCGTCCGGGGACCGGGAAATGCGGGAACCCCGGTGGTAGTCGGTAAGTTGCTTACACAGCACCGGCCCGCGGCCGGTGGGGGGCGATCTCGATCGGAGGGGCAATTGGCCTTCCGGACTGCCGGTACCGGGCGCCGGTTCGGCGCCGGGCGCACCCGGCTGATGCTGCCGGTCCTGGTGGCGCTGGCGTTCCTGCTGGTCGCTTTCCTGGTCTTCACCGCGGTCTACACGAATCTGCTGTGGTACCGCTCGGTCGGCTTCTCGAAGGTGTACACGACGCAGCTGCGCGCGGAGGCGGTGCTGTTCGCCGGGTCGGGCCTGCTGATGTCGCTGGTGGTGGGCGCGAACGTGGCGGTGGCGTACCGGCTGCGCCCGGCGTACCGGCCGCTGTCGGTGGAGCAGCAGGGGCTGGAGCGGTACCGGTCGGTGATCGATCCGCGCCGGCGGCTGATCTCGCTGGGGCTGCTGTTCCTGCTGGGCGTGCTGACGGGGTCGTCGGTGGCGGGCCAATGGCAGGTGTGGCTGGCGTTCCTGAACCGGACGCCGTTCGGCGTGAAGGACCCGCAGTTCCATAAGGACGTGTCGTTCTACGTCTTCACCTATCCGTTCCTGCGGCTGGTGCTGGGCGTGGTGTTCGCGACGGTGATCCTGTCGTTCCTGGCCGCGGTGATGGTGCATTACCTGTACGGCGGGCTGCGGCTTCAGGGACCGGGCGACAAGGCGAGCCCGCCCGCGCGCGCGCATCTGTCGGTGCTGGTGGGGATTTTCGTGCTGCTGAAGGCGGTCGCGTACTGGCTGGACCGGTACGGGCTCGTCCATTCGGAGCGCGGCGTGACGACCGGCGCGTCCTATACGGATGTGAACGCGCTGCTGCCCGCCAAGACGATCCTGGCGGTCATAGCGCTGCTGTGCGCGGTGATGTTCTTCAGCAACCTGCTGCGGCGCGGGATGATGCTGCCGGGCGTGGGGTTCACGCTGCTGGTGCTGTCGGCGATCCTGCTGGGCGGGCTGTATCCGCTGCTGATCCAGCAGTTCCAGGTGAAGCCGGACGAGCTGGCCAAGGAGCGCGGGTACATCCAGCGCAACATCGACTTCACGCGGCGGGCGTACGGGGTGGGCGGCGCGCAGGTCGTCCAGTACGGGTCGTCGCCCCAGACGGACCAGAAGAAGCTGCAGGACGAGGCGAACGGGCTGGGCGGCGTCCGCGTCCTGGACCCGAACGTGGTCGGCCCGACGTTCGAGCAGCTGCAGCGGATCCGCCCGTTCTACAAGTTCCCCGACACCCTGGACGTCGACCGCTACACCGTGGACGGCAGGACCACCGACACGGTGGTGGCGCTGCGGGAGCTGTCGGGCGCTCCGTCGGGGCAGCGCAGCTGGGTGAAGGACCGGATGGTCTACACGCACGGCTACGGGTTCGTGTCGGCGTACGGCGACCAGATGGCGCAGGGCGGGAACCCGGACTTCATCACCCGCGACATGCCGGCGTCGTCCGGCCAGCAGATCCAGGTGGCGCGGCCGGAGATCTACTTCGGGGAGCGGTCGCCGCGCTACTCGGTGGTGGGCGGTAAGGGCCAGCAGGAGCTGAACTACCCCGACAACAGCCCGGACGACGGGCAGCAGAGCACCACCTACGACGGGGGCGGCGGCGTCCCGGTCGACTCGTTCTTCCACAAGCTGCTGTACTCGGCCCGGTTCCAGGACAAGAACCTGCTGCTGTCCGGGGCGATCAAGAAGGACGCGCGGATCCTGTACGACCGGTCGCCGCGCGAGCGGGTGCACAAGGCGGCGCCGTGGCTGACGCTGGACGGCGACCCGTATCCGGCGGTGGTGCAGGGCCGGGTCGTGTGGATCGTGGACGGCTACACCACGTCCGGCGCGTACCCGTACTCGGAGCAGACGAGCCTCGGCGAGGCGACCCGCGACACGATCACCGACACCCGCTCCTCGGTGGCGCGGCAGGCGAACGACCACATCAACTACATGCGGAACTCGGTGAAGGCCACGGTGGACGCCTACAGCGGCGCGGTCCACCTCTACCAGTGGGACACCGAGGACCCGATCCTCAAGACGTGGATGAAGGTCTTCCCGGACACCGTCCAGCCGAAGGCGAACATCCCGGACGACCTGCTGGCGCACTTCCGCTACCCGCAGGACCTGTTCAAGGTGCAGCGGCAGGTCCTCACCAAGTACCACGTGACGGACCCGTCGGCGTTCTACAACGGCGAGGGGTTCTGGGAGGTGCCGCAGGACCCGACGACGCGGGGCAAGCTGCAGCCGCCGTACTACCAGAGCCTGAAGATGCCGTCGCCGTTCGACGGCGCGGCGGCGTTCTCGCTGACGACGGTGTTCAACCCGCGCGACAACCCGCAGCTCGCGGCGTTCATGGCGGTCGACTCCGACCCGGCGAGCAAGTACTACGGGCAGATCCGGATCCTGCAGATGCCGCGGGACGCGCAGCCGCCGGGCCCGGGGCAGGTGCAGAACTCGTTCGAGACGGACTCGCAGGTGAAGGGCGACCTGTTCGCGCTGCGGCAGGGCGGGACGAAGACCGTCGCGGGGAACCTGCTGACGATCCCGTTCGGGGGGAGCCTGCTGTACGTCGAGCCGATGTACACCAAGGCGTCCGGCGGGAAGGAGCAGCAGCCGTACCCGCTCCTCGGCAAGGTGCTGGTCCGGTACGGGACGCGGATCGCGGCGGCCGGCACGTTCGCGGACGCGCTGAAACAGGTTCTCGGCGGGTCGGGGCCCCCGGCGGTGGCGGGGTCGGGGTCCGGTGACGGACGTTTGACGCCGCAGGAGCAGCAGGCGATCAGCGACCTGCAGAAGGCCGTGAACGACTACGAGAACGCCCAGCACAAGGGCAACTACCCGGGCATGGGCGAGGCCTGGCAGCGGATCAAGCGGGCGCAGGAGGCGCTGTCGGCGGCGCAGCAGGCGGGCGGGAAGCAGCAGCCGAAGCCGACGCCGGACGCGACCGCCTCGCCGTCGGCGTCCCCGTCGCCGAGCGGCCCGGCGGAGGCGTCGTCCGGCTGACCCCGCCGACGAACGCGGCAGGCTGCCCCGGCAGGCCGGACCGGGCGGACCGCCCGCGCGGGACGGGCGGCCGGGGGCGGGCTAGCGGCGGCGCTTGCGGGCGCGACGGATCGCGGCGGCGGCGCCGATCGCGGCGACGGTCGCGCCGGCGGCGGTCGCCATGGTGGCCTCCTTGCCGCCGACGCGGCGGCCGACGACGGCGTGCCGCCCGGCGGTCTCCTCCATCACCACGCGCAGCGCGGCGGCGTTGTCGTAGCCCGGCTTCCAGCCCGCGGCGCGCAGCCGGGCGCAGTCGACCACCCACGGGTAGGCGACGTAGTGCAGGTCGGTGGCGGGCGCCGGGGTCATGCCGAGGCGGTGCAGCCGCTGCGCCATCCCGAACGTCAGCGCGGCGGGCAGCTCGAAGCTGCGCTTGCCGGTGATCTCGGTGACCTCCTCGGGGCCGAGCCAGCCCTCGCAGCCGACCGCGACCGGCCCGGGGAGGTCCTCGGCGACGATCACCTCCAGGGCGGACGCGAGGTCCTCGATGTGGCAGAACTGCCAGCCGGGCGTGCTGCCCTTCACCGACAGCAGCCGGGGCGCCTCGAAGTGCCGGGTGACGACGGTGTCCACGCCGGGCCCCACGAGCGCGGCGGGCCGCACGACGGTGATCTCCAGCCCGGGGTGGGTGAGCGGCGCGGTCGCGGCCAGCTCCTCGATCTCCAGGTAGTCGCCCGCGATGCTGACGTTGGCCTCGGCGAGCAGCGGGGCGTCCTCGAGCAGCGGTACCTCGTTGCCGGGCCCGGCGCCGTACACCATGGCGCTGGTGACGAGGACCACACGGCGGACCCGGGCGGCCGCGGCGGCGGTCACGACGGTCTGCGCGCCCCGCACGTTGTGGGTGCGGCGCTCCTTCCCGTCCACGTCCGGGGAGTGCTCGACGTCCAGGTTGACGATCACGTCCACGTCGGAGAGCCGGTTCGACAGCAGCGGGTCCCGGATGTCGACGACACGCCACGTGGCGCCGGTCACGTCGCCGCGGTGCCCGTCGATGGCGACGACCTTGCGGATGTCTTCCCGTTCGGCGAGCCGGGCGGCCAGCAGCCGCCCCGCCCCGGAGGCCGCACCGGTGACGGCGACGACCGGGGCCTTGCTACGCCGAGGGCGAACCTTGCCCGTTGCCACGGAGGTGCCCCCTTCCTTGAGTACGCGACCTTGCCGGGACCGGCTAACGTTGCGGATATGAGCCCATCATGCATCCCAGGGGCGAACCGATGAGTGACACTCCCTTCGGCTTCAACCGTCCCGGCGACGGAGACGACGACCGTCCCCAGGATCCATTCAAGGGCATGGGCGGCGACATGGCGCAGTTCGCCGACATGCTGCACCGGTTCGCGGACATGATCGGCGCGCAGGGGCAGGGCGGCGCGTCCGGCGGCCCGCTGAACTGGGACCTCGCCAAGAACATCGCCCGCCACCAGGTGGTCGAGCAGGGCGACCCGTCGATCGTGGACGCCGAGCGGCGCCAGGTCGAGGAGGCGCTGCGGCTGGCCGACCTGTGGCTGGACGAGGGCACGACGCTGCCCGCCGGCATCCGGTCGCCGAAGGCGTGGAGCCGGTCGGAGTGGATCGAGCAGACGCTGCCGGTGTGGGCGAAGGTCTGCGACCCGATCGCGTCCCGCATGGTCGAGTCGATGGGCGGCGCGCTCGGCGGCGCGGGCGAGATGCCCGCCGAGATGCAGGCGATGGCCGGGCCGCTGATCGGGATGGTCAAGCAGATGGCCGGCGCGATGGTCGGCGGCCAGGCGGGGCAGGCGCTCGGCGCCCTCGCCCGCGAGGTGACCGGCTCGGCGGACGTGGGGCTGCCGCTGGCGCCCGACGGCGTCGGCGCGCTGCTGCCCGCCGGGGTCGAGGCGTTCGGCTCGGGCCTGGAGGTCTCCGAGGACGAGGTCCGGCTGTACCTGGCGCTGCGGGAGGCCGCGCACCAGCGGCTGTTCGCGCACGTCCCGTGGCTGCGGGCGCACCTGCTCGGCGCCGTCGAGGAGTACGCGCGGGGCATCACGGTCGACCTGTCGGGCATCGAGCAGGCCGTGCAGGGGCTCGACCTGAGCAACCCGGAGGCGATCCAGGAGGCGCTGGGCGGCGAGATCCAGCTGCAGCCGGAGGAGACGCCCCGGCAGAAGGCGGCGCTGGCCCGGCTGGAGACGACGCTCGCGCTGGTCGAGGGCTGGGTCGACACCGTGGTCAACGAGGTGGCGCAGGGCCGGCTGCCCGAGTCGGTGAAGCTGGCCGAGGCGGTGCGGCGGCGCCGCGCGACGGGCGGCCCGGCGGAGCGGACGTTCGCGACGCTGGTCGGCTTGGAGCTGCGGCCGCGGCGGCTGCGCGAGGCCGCGGCGCTGTGGCGCAAGCTGACGGAGGTGCGGGGCGCGCAGGGCCGCGACGCGGTCTGGGAGCACCCCGACCTGCTGCCGACGGCCGACGATCTCGACGATCCGGACGGCTTCGTGCACGGCCGGGAGATCGAGGGGTTGTCCGACCTCGACCTGACGAACCTGACCACGGCGGCCGAGGAGGACGCGTCCGCGGGCGCCGACGAGAAGCCGGACGACAAGCCCGGCGACGACCCGGACGGCAAGCCCGACGACCCCGGCGAGGGGGACGCGGGGCCGGGCGACGCGGGGCCCCGGTCGTGAGCGTGATGCGCGTCCCGCACGCGTCCCGGGTGAACGGCTGCCGGTACGAGCCGGGGTCGTCCACGAACGTGATCCGGCGGCGGGTCGCGCGGGAGAGCCTGTGCTGGCAGCGGCCCGTGGACCAGGAGCGGCGCCGCCGGCATCCGGCCAGCTCGCCCTACGCCCGCGCCAACCGCACGTGACGGCTCCGTCCGCGACGGCCCCGCTGTACGCCGACGCTTTCGGGGTGCTGTCGTCCTGGGAGGCGCCCGATGCCGGCCAGGAAAGGCTGCGCCGGGAGTTCCTCGCGCATCTGGAGGAGCACCCGGCGGACGGGATGTGGCGCGAATGCGCCGAAGCGCACATCACGGCGAGCACGGCGGTGCTCGACGCGTCGGGAACCCGCGTCCTGCTGACGCTGCATTCCAAGATCAAGGCGTGGCTGCAGCTCGGCGGGCACTGCGAGCCCGGTGACGCGACGCTGGCCGGCGCGGCGCTACGGGAGGCGACGGAGGAGTCCGGCATCCCGGACCTGCGGCCGGTTCCGGGGCCCGTCCAGCTGGACCGGCACCGGGTGCGCTGCCATCCGGCGGGGACGTGGCACCTGGACGTCCAGTACGTCTTGATCGCTCCGGAGGGCGCCCGGCACGTGGTGTCGGACGAGTCGGACGATCTGGCCTGGTTCCCCGTCGACGCCCTCCCGGAGGACACCGACGACGCCCTGCGCCGCCTCGTCGCCCGCGCCGTCCAACGCTAGCGGCGGGGTGTCAGCGGAGCGGGGAGCCTTCGAGGAGGGCCCGCGTGTTCTCCCAGCCTTCCAGGCCGGGGTCGAGGAAGCGCAGGTCGGCGGGGGTGCGGATGCGGTGCCAGCCGGGTCCCTGCGGGACGAGGCCGGGGCGCGGGGCGGCGGCGCGGAGCCGGGCGAGGGCGTCCGGGGCGTCGAATCCGGCGCCGGGGTCGTCGAGCGCGGCGGCGAGCCAGCCGGGCAGCGGCAGCCGGGCGGCGAGCGCGACGAGGCCGTTCCCGCCGGCGGCCTGGCAGGCGGCGGCGGGGGCGCTGCCGAGGGCGCGGAACAGCTTCCCGAGCAGCAGCGGCGGCAGGTCGGGGGCGTCCGGGACGATCAGTGCGGCCTCGGAGGCGCCGAGCGCGTGCAGCGCGGCGAAGGCGGCGGCGGGAGCGGGCGCGCGGACGATCGGGGTGCCCGGCCAGGTGATCGTCTCGGCGTCCGGGGGGCCGTCCGGGTCGACGGCGAGCGCGGCCGTGACGAACTCCAGGCCGGCGGCGACCTCGTAGACGTCCTCGAGCATGGCGAGGCGGAACTCGGCGCCGTCCACCCCGGGGGGAGCGGCGGGCGGGCCGGACGGGTCGAACGGCAGGACCGCGGCGCAGCGGCCCGTGATCGCGGAGGCGGGCGGGTTCCCGGGCAGGGTCACCCGGCGACCTCGTGGGGGAAGCCGTCGCCGTGCAGGCCGTCGCCGTGGTGCATGCCGTCGTCGTGGACGGGCTCCTCGTCGGGCGCGTCCGCCTCCAGCGGCAGGTGCGCGGCGGCGGCGACGCCCTCCAGGTACCCGCGGGCCCGGTCGGCCTTGGGGTAGTTGCCGACGAGCTGCCAGAAGTCGGCGCCGTGTCCCGGGATCAGCAGGTGCGCCAGCTCGTGGATCAGCACGTAGTCGACGACCCAGGACGGCATGCCGCGCAGCCGGGTGGACAGCCGGATCGTGCCGTCGTCGGGGGTGCAGGAGCCCCAGCGGGTGCGCTGGTTGGCGACCCACCGGACGCTGACCGGGTCGGCGCGGCCGTCCAGGTAGCGGCGGGACAGCTCGTGGGCGCGCGACTGGAGGGCGGCGTCGGAGGGGCGGCGGCGGCGTTCGCGCTCCTCCAGCCGTTCCAGGATGGTGGCGATCCACTGCTCCTCTTCGGCCTTGCTGAGCCTGGAGGGCACCATCACCACCACCTTGTCCCCGTCGCGGTAGGCGGACACGGTCCGGCGGCGCCTGGTGCTGCGGCGGACCTCAACGTTAGGGGGCACGGCGCAACCGTACCCAAAATTTTGCGTCCTCCACAGGGGGTGTTTGGCGTCAGCCCAGGTCAGAGCCCATCTTTTGGTGGAGCCTCAGGGGGTTTCCACAACCTCGTCAAGCGCCGGTGAAGCGCGGGGAACGCTTCTCCCGCTGGGCGGTGAGTCCTTCGATCATGTCCTGGGACGCCATCGTGACGGGCTGGGCGAGCGATTCCCACCGGAGTGCGGCGTCCATGTCGGCGTGCCCGCCGTCCGCCAGGGCGACCTTGGTGAGCCGGGTGGCGATGGGCGCGTTGGCGGCGATCCTCTCGGCGATCTTCATCGTCTCCCCCAGCACGTCGGCGCGGGGGAAGGCCTGGTTGACCAGGCCGTGCCGCTCGGCCTCGGCGCCGGTGAGGACGCGTCCGGCCAGCAGCATCTCGCGGGCCAGCGGCAGCCCGGCGACCTCGGGGAACAGCCAGGTCGCGGCCATGCCGGGGTGCAGGCCGAGCGCGGTGAAGGGGGCGAGGAGCTTGGCGTCCTCGGCGGCGTAGCGCAGGTCGCAGGCCAGGGCGAGGCACAGCCCGGCGCCGACGGCGTGACCGTTCACGGCGGCGATCGTGGGGACTTCGAGGCTCCGGATCATCAGCCACGTCCGGTAGAACTCGAGCATCCGGTCGCGCAGCGGGGGGACGGCGACGGAGTTGGTGTCGGCCAGCCAGGAGAGGTCGCCGCCGGAGCTGAACGCGGTGCCGGCCCCGGTGAGCACGACGCAGCGCAGCCCGGAGTCGCCGCGCAGGTCCGCGACGGCCCGCTTGTAGGCGGCGGTCATCTCGTCGGACATCGCGTTGCGCCGGGCGGGGTCGTTCAGCGTCAGGACGGCGATCCCGTCGGGACGGCGCTCGACCCGCAGCACCTCGGCCTGTTCTCCGGACATGGCTCCGCACCGTACCGTGCGGGGCCCGCGCCGCGTTCAGGCGCCCCCTCCGGGGCGCCGGAGCGGGCCGCGTCCGGCCGCGGGAGATGCGTGAGAAAGCGCACACTTACCACGGATGCGCAGGTCACAGCGTTTCACCTCGTCAGGGCCCGGGATTTGGTGCCCAGTCGTTGTGGCGCGAACGACAGCCGATCACCGACAATGGTCCGCGTGAGCGATCTTCCCCGCCGCGCGGTGACGCGGTCAGCAAAGCTGGCGTCCCTCCCCCTCGGCTTCGCGGGGCGCACCGCGCTCGGCTTCGGGAAGCGGACCATCGGCCGGCCCGCCGAGGCCGTCGCCATGGAGATCCAGACGCGCACCGCCGAGCAGCTGTTCAAGGTGCTCGGCGAGCTCAAGGGCGGCGCGATGAAGCTCGGCCAGATGCTGTCGATCTTCGAGGCGGCGCTGCCGCCGGAGATCGCCGGGCCGTACCGCGCCACCCTCACCAAGCTGCAGGAGGCCGCTCCCCCGCTGCCCGCCTCGGCCGTCCACAAGGTGCTCGCCGAGGCGCTCGGCGAGGACTGGCGCGACAGCTTCACCTCGTTCGACGACAAGCCCGCCGCCGCCGCGTCCATCGGCCAGGTGCACCGCGCCGTGTGGTCCGACGGCCGCGCCGTCGCGGTGAAGGTGCAGTACCCGGGCGCCGGCAAGGCGCTGATCAGCGACTTCAACCAGCTCGCCCGGCTCGGCCGGCTGTTCGGGATCCTGATGCCGGGGCTGGACGTCAAGTCGATGCTGGCCGAGCTGAAGGAACGGGTCGTCGAGGAGCTCGACTACACCATCGAGGCCGAGTCCCAGACGATCATCCGGGACGCCTACCTCGACGACCCCGACTTCTACATCCCCGAGGTGATCGCCCAGTCCGGCGACGTGCTGGTCACCGAGTGGATGGAGGGCACCCCGCTCTCGAAGATCATCAGCGACGGCGACCAGGAAACCCGGAACCACGCGGCGCTGCTGTACTGCCGGTTCCTGCTGTCGGGGCCGAAGCGGTCCGGGATGCTGCACGGCGACCCGCACCCCGGCAACTTCCGGCTGCTGGACGACGGCCGGCTCGGCGTCCTCGACTTCGGCGCCGTCGACCGCATCCCCGGCGGCTTCCAGCGGCGGCTCGGCCTGCTGCTGCGGATCGGCACGATGGCCGACATCGACGAGATCGAGGACGCGCTGCGCGAGGAGGACTTCATCCGCGAGGGCGTGGAGATCGACGCCGAGGCGCTGCAGGCGTTCCTCGCCCCGATCACCGAGCCGTTCGTCACCGAGACGTTCAAGTTCAACCGCGAGTGGCTGCGCGACATGGCCGCCCGCGTCACCGACCTGCGGCCGACCAACGTCGTCCGGCAGCTGAACCTGCCGCCCGAGTACGTGATCATCCACCGGGTGCTGTCGGCCGGCACCGGCGTGCTGTGCCAGCTGGAGTGCGAGATCCCGGCCCGCGCCGAGTCGCTGAAGTGGGTGCCCGGCTTCGCCGACGACGAGGACGGCGAGCTCGTCACCGGCTGATCTTTAGAACGAACGGGCCCCGCTCGCGCTGATGAGGCGCGGGCGGGGCCCGTTTCGGTGCGTCCGGCAAGTGGGGGCCGGCGCACGGTGTCCACCGGGAGGCCGGGTTCAGGTGGCGCCCGCCGAAACCATCCAAGAAGCGGCGGGCCGGCGGCCTGCGACCGGTGGACCGGAGAAGGTCACCGGTGGTTCTTCGACACGTGCGCGTCGGCGTCCCGGGACGCGGTCGGCGCGAGCAGCACCCGCCGCACCCGCGACGCCCTCGTCTGCGCCTCCCGGCGCGCGCGCCGCAGGGCGCGCACGCGGGCGGCGAGCTCGTCGGGCACGGTCGCGGGTATTCGCTCCCGCGACAGGTCCTGGCTGAGCAACGTCATCTCGTTCTCCCCGGCCGCCCGGAGGCGCGGTCCCCGCGCGGGGACCGCGCCTCTGGGCTCGATACGGCCGATCTCGGTCGGTTCTGCGAACCTCGTCGGTACGGCGGACACGGTCGGCATCAGAGCCTCACACGGCCGCTTCGTCCGGGAGCGGGTGCTTGCGCGGGCGGCCGCGGGGCCGCTTGCGCGCGACGATCACGCCGCGGACGAAGAGCTCGCCGCCCCAGACCCCCCACGGCTCCTTGCGCTCGAGCGCGCCGGCGAGGCACTCCTTGCGGAGCGGGCACTCCAGGCACAGCGCCTTGGCGAGCTCGACGTCGGCGGGCGCCTCGGCGAAGAACAGTTCGGGGTCGGTCCGGCACGGAAGAGTGAGGTCCTCCTCGCTGATGGCGAGAGCCCCCTGCATCACAGTCACCCTGGTTCCTCTCGTTGGATCTCAACGGGCGTGTCGGTTGGGTCGTCCGGGCAAAGAAGAAGGCCGCGGATCCGGTATCGGATCCGCGGCCTGGGGGCTTGCCGGTGTCTTGCTAGACCGGTCGCCTCCAGGGATACGGACCCGACACGCCACCCGCCGGGGTGGCGCCCATGTGGGCCGTGGCCGGAGCCTGGGACGTCATGCCTTCGAATGCGAAGACACTCCACCCCTGCTCGTCCTGGATTCGCTGCTCGAGGCGCAGATCACGTAGATCGCGCAGACGGGTGCCGTCGACGCGGAGCCGCTGCCCGGCCGCGCCGGCCGGCAGGGCGACGCCGAGGCGCGCCGGGCCGCCGGGCTTCATGCCGAGCGGGGTCCGGACACACGTGACGGCATACGCGTTCGAGGTGCCGGGGCATGCCGCGGTCCAGGACGCCTGCGATTTCATCGACGTGTTGATCACCGGACTGCACACCACCTCTCTGGCTCCTCGGGCCGGGGCCGGCGGATCCAAGATCCACACCGGTCGGCCGGTTGATTGCTCGCGACGAGCGTACGGGCACTCCGCCGAAGCAATCAAGGTATTTTTGACCTGCGGTTTTGTGGGTGACTTCACCCTCGTTCCCCGGAACCGGCGCCGCTCGCGCGGCGTCGAAACTCCCGGGAGCGCCTTACAAGACGATCATCTCATACGGGACGCGGCGCGTCCCGTCATCGCTCCCGGCCGGAGTCGGACACGCGGACGAGTCCCTCCTGCATCACCGACACCACGAGATCCCCTGAGCGGGTGAACACCTGCCCCCGGGCCAGCCCCCGCGCGCCCCCGGCGAACGGGGTGTCCTGGTAGTAGAGCAGCCAGTCGTCGGCGCGGAACGGCCGGTGGAACCACATCGCGTGGTCGAGGCTGGCGCCCATCGTCCGCTTGTCTCCCCAGGCGAGCCCGTGGTTGAGCAGGACGGTGTCGAGCAGCGTCATGTCCGACGCGTACGTCATCAGGCACACGTGCAGCAGCGGGTCGTCGGGCAGCTCGCCGATCACCTTCAGCCACACCACCGACTCCGGCGAGGCGAGCGCCGGGTCCTTGGCCGCCTCCCAGGTCAGCGGCGTCGCGTGCCGGACGTCGAACGGCCGCCGCTCGACGAACGCGCGGGCGCCCGCTTCGCCGAACAGCGGCGTCAGCCGGGTCATCGAGTCCGGCAGCGTCTCCGGGTCGGGGGCGTCCGGCATCGGCGCGTGGTGCGCCGGGCCGTCCTCGACCACCTGGAACGACGCCGACAGCGTGAAGATCGCCTTGCCGTGCTGGATGGCGCTGACCCGCCGGGTCGTGAAGGACCGGCCGTCGCGGACCCGGTCGACCGTGTAGACGATCGGGACGAGCGGGTCGCCCGGCCGGATGAAGTAGGCGTGCAGCGAGTGCACCGGCCGGTTCACCGGGACGGTGCGTCCGGCGGCGACCAGCGCCTGCCCGGCCACCTGCCCGCCGAAGACACGCTGCCGGCGCTCCTCGGGGCTGCGGCCGCGGAAGATGTCGTTCTCGATCTGCTCGAGATCCAGCAGGTCCAGCAGTGCCTTCAGGGAATCGCTCACGACCGCCAGTCTTCCGTATCCGCCCTTGTGACGGGGCTCTCACCCCCGCGCCACCCCGGGCGCGGGCCCCGCGCTGAGGGCGGTGTCACACTCCGCAGAGGCCGAGGACGGCTTCGCCGTAGCGGTCGAGCTTCACCTTGCCGACGCCGGGGATGCGCGCCAGCTCCTCCAGCGACTCGGGGCAGTGCTCGGCGATCGCCTGCAGCGTCGCGTCCGTGAACACCACGTACGCCGGGATCCGCTGCTCCGCCGACACCTCGGCGCGCCAGTCCTTCAGCGCGAGGAACAGCTCCTCGTTCAGCTCGGAGGGGCAGTCCTCGCAGCGGCCGAGCTTGCGTTCGACGGCCGCGGTGAGCGGCCGCCCGCACACCCGGCACGGCTGCGGGCCCTTGGTGACGCGACGCTTCGTACGGTCGACCCGCGCGGGCATGTGCGTGGTGGTCTTGCCGGTCAGGCCGTCGAGGAACCGGGACGGGCGGCGCAGCTGCGACCCGCCCGGCGACCGCGCCAGCGCCCACGACAGCGTCAGATGGACGCGCGCGCGCGTGACGCCGACGTAGAGCAGCCGGCGCTCCTCCTCGATCTGCTCGGGCGTCTTGGCGTAGACGATCGGGAGCGTGCCCTCCGCCATCCCGGCGAGGAACACCGCGTCCCACTCCAGGCCCTTGGCGGCGTGCAGCGAGGCGAGGGTCACGCCCTCCAGCGGCGGCGCGTGCTGCGCCGCCGCGCGCTCCTCCAGCTCGGCGACGAACTCCGGCAGGCCCGCCTTCGGGTCGTCGGCGGCCATGTCCTCGGCGAGCTGCGCCAGCGCCGCGAGGGACTCCCAGCGCGCGCGGGCCGCGCCCGCGCCCTCCGGCGGCCGGTCGGAGAACCCCGCCCCGGACAGCACGTGCCGGACCGTCATGATCAACCCGGTGCCGTCGGTCTCGGCGTCGGCGCCCGCACGGGCCGCGCCGCGCAGCCGGACGACCGCCTCCCGCACCTCGGGCCGCTCGAAGAACCGCTCCGCGCCGCGCAGCACGTACGGGACGCCGGCCGCCGCGAGCGCCGCCTCGTACGTCTCCGACTGGGCGTTGATCCGGAACAGGATCGCGATCTCGCGGGCCGGGACGCCCTCGTCGATCAGCTTGCGGGCCCGCCGCGCCGTGTCGTCGGCCTCGGCGACCTCGTCGTCGTACTCGTTGAACACCGGCTCGGGGCCGTTCTCGCGCTGCGCGACGAGCTCCAGCCGGTGCCGCGTCCCCCTCGCCTGGTCGATCACCCCGTTCGCCAGCCGCACGACCTGCGGCGTCGACCGGTAGTCGCGGACGAGCTTCACGACCTTCGCGTCCGGGTGCTCGCGGGTGAAGCCGAGCAGGTAGGACGGGGTGGCGCCGGTGAAGGAGTAGATCGTCTGGTTCGGGTCGCCGACGACGCACAGGTCGTCGCGGTCGCCGAGCCAGGTGTCCAGCAGCATCTTCTGCAGCGGGTTGACGTCCTGGAACTCGTCGACGACGAAGTACCGGTACTGCTCGCGGACCTGGTTCGCGACCTCGCGGTGCTCGGTGAGGACGGCGGCGGTCAGCTCCAGCATCCCCTCGAAGTCGAGCAGGTTGCGCTCGCGCCGCAGCTGCTCGTACATCGCGTAGACGCGCGCCACGTCCACCGCCTCGGTGGACGGCCGGCGCGCCGCCCGCACGACGGCGGCCGGGTAGTCCTCGGGGCGGTGCTGGGTGACCTTCGCCCACTCGATCTCGCCGGCGACGTCGCGCAGCTCGGTGCGGCCGAGCGACAGCCCGCACGCGCGCGCCGCGTCCGCGACCAGCCCGATCTTCGAGTCGACGATCTTGGGCGGGTCGCCGCCGATGACCCGCGGCCAGAAGTAGCTGAGCTGGCGCAGCGCCGCCGCGTGGAACGTGCGGGCCTGCACGCCGGGCGCGCCGAGCTGCCGCAGCCGGCTGCGCAGCTCGCCGGCGGCGCGGGTGGTGAACGTCACCGCGAGCACCCGCTGCGGCGTCACCACCCCGGTGAGCGTCGCGTACGCGATGCGGTGCGTGATGGCGCGGGTCTTGCCCGTCCCGGCGCCCGCGAGGACGCACACCGGACCCTGCACCGCCTCCGCGACCGCCCGCTGTTCGGGGTCGAGCCCCTCCAGCACCGACTCAGCCAACATGCACCTCATACTCCCAGTCCGCCTCGACCGTATCCGCCCGCACCACGAATTGTGGACGGACGGCCGCGCCGGTCGCGGTCGCGCCCCCGCTCGCGGAATGCCGGAGGGGTATCTAGTGTTCTTCGGGAGGCGAGTGCACAGATCGTCCGAACGAACGAGGGAGACGACGTACCGATGGCGACGCCGACGACCGAGCGGGTCGAGGGCCCGACCGGCCAGCTCACCATGTACACGACGACCTGGTGCGGGTTCTGCCGGCGGCTGAAGAGCCAGCTGGCCCGCGACGGCATCGAGATGGTGGAGATCGACATCGAGCGCGACCCGAAGGCCGCCGAGTTCGTGATGAGCGTCAACGGCGGCAACCAGACCGTGCCGACGGTCCTGTTCCCGGACGGCTCCGCCGCGACGAACCCGAGCGCCAAGGAAGTCAAGCGTCGCCTGGCGGAACTCGCGGGCTGAAGCTGAGCAAAAGGCCCGCCGACCGAGCGGTCGGCGGGCCTTTCGTATCCCCGCGTGCGCGGGGAGCAGCCATCTGGCTAGACGATTGTGGGCACCGTCTGTGGACCACCCCCGCATGCACGGGGAGTAACATTTATGCTACGGCTTGTAGCTGTCAAAACGCAGGCATGTTGGGGAGTTCGCCGCCGTACCAGCGCATGATGAGCTGGGCGGCGATGGAGAGGGGGCCGGGGGCGACGATCTCCTTCGCCTCGATCGCGGCGCGCAGCTCGTCGCGGGTGTACCAGCCGGCGTCGAGGATCTCCTCCGGGTCGGGGCGCAGCGGGAGGGTGCCGTCGGCGGTGGCGGTGAAGCCGAGCATCAGGCTCTGCGGCAGCGGCCACGGCTGGCTGCCGAGGTAGCGGACGTCCCGGACGGCGAGCCCGACCTCCTCCAGCACCTCGCGCGCGACGGCCTGCTCCAGCGACTCGCCGGGCTCGACGAACCCGGCGAGGATGGAGCGGCGGTCGGCGGGCCACTGCGGGCCGCGGGCCAGCAGGATCCGGTCGTCGGCGTCGGTGACCAGCATGATCACGGCGGGGTCGACGCGGGGGAAGTGCTGCGAGCCGTCCTCGGGGCAGACCCGGACGTGCCCGGCGGACGTGACGCGCGTCTCGGTGCCGCAGCGGGGGCAGAACCGGTTGGTGCGGTGCCAGTGCTCCAGCGCGACGGCGTGCGTGAGCAGGCCGGAGTCGCGGTCGGCGAGGAGGGCGCCGACGCGGCGGAGCCCGGCGGGTTCGGCGCCGTCGACGGCGGGCGGTTCGCCGGGCACGGCGAAGTAGGCGGTGCCGTCGTCGTCGACGCCGAGCAGCCACCGGTCGCCGTCCGGGGCCTGGCCGGGCGCGACGAACACGAGCGCCGGCTCGGGTTCGAGGGTGACGAGCGTCCGCCCGTCCTGGACGACCAGGACCCGCGTCGCCGGGTCGGCCCACGCGTCCGCGAGCCACGCGTCGTCGCGCCGCTTCAACGCGACCCGGTCGAGCGTGCCGCGCGCGAGCGCCAGCCACTCGAGCGGTCCTTCGGTCACCGTCATCGGGCTCCTTCCTCCCGTCGGATCCGTACCAGGTTCAGCGGAGTGCGGTGGCGAGTTCTTCCCACAGGTAGGCGGCGGCCTCGGCGCCCTTGAGCAGCAGGGGGATCTCGACCTTCTCGTTGGGCGCGTGGATGCGGTCGTCGTCGAGCCCGACCGCGACGAAGATCAGCGGCGCGTCGAGGATGTCGGCGAGGTCGGCCTCGGGGCCGCTGCCGCCCTCGCGGGTGAACAGGACCTCGCGGCCGAACGCGCGCTCCATGGCGCGGCGGGCGGCCCTGACGCCGGGCGAGTCGATCGGGGAGAAGCAGGGCCGGACGCCGCCGCCGGGGATGTGCACCTCGGCCTCGACGCCGTGCGGGGTGTTCGCGGCGACCCAGTCCCGGAACGCCTGCTGCACCTTGGCGGGGTCCTGGCCGGCGACGAGCCGGAAGGAGATCTTGGCGTGCGCCTCGCGGGGGACGATGGTCTTGCCGCCGGGGCCGGTGTGGCCGCCCCACATGCCGTTGATCTCGGCGGTCGGGCGCGCCCAGACGCGTTCGAGGGTGGTGTAGCCCTTCTCGCCGTAGGCGGCGCGGCTGCCGCCGGCGGTGCGCAGCCATTCGTCCTCGTCGAACGGGAGCTTGGCGAACAGCGCGCGCTCCTCGTCGGTGAGGGGGACGACGTCGTCGTAGAAGCCGGGGAGGGTGACGCGGCCGTCGGCGTCGTGCAGCGCGGCCATCAGCGTCGCCATGGCGTGCAGGGGGTTCGGGACGGCGCCGCCGAACGACCCGGAGTGCAGGTCCGAGGACGGGCCGCGCAGCGTGACCTCGGCCTCGGTGAGCCCGCGCATGCCGGTGCACATCGACGGGACGTCCGCGGCCCACATGGTGGTGTCGCTGATGACGATGGCGTCGCAGCGGAGCCGTTCGCGGCGTTCCCGGAGCAGGCCGGCGAAGTGCACCGAGCCGGACTCCTCCTCGCCCTCGACCAGCAGCTTGATGGTGACGGGCGGGGCGCCGGCGCCGGACGCGGCGAGGCCGGCGCGGATGCCGAGGGTGTGGAAGAACACCTGCCCCTTGTCGTCGGACGAGCCGCGGCCGATGAGCCGGCCGTCCCTCTCGACGGGCTCGAACGGCGCGGTGTCCCATTCGTCCAGCGGCTCGACGGGCTGGACGTCGTGGTGCCCGTAGATCAGCACCGTCGGGGCGGCCGGGTCGGCGGCGGGCCATTCGCCGTACACGGCGGGCAGGCCGGGGGTGTCCCAGATCTCCACGGTGGGGAATCCCTGGCCGCGCAGGTAGTCCGCGAGCCACTCGGCGGACCGCCTCACCTCGGTGGCGTAGGCGGGGTCCCCCGAGACGGACGGGATCGCCAGCCACTCCTTGAGGTCGGCGATGAACCGGTCGCGGCCGGCCTCGATGTACTGCACGATTTCCTGAACTGGCTCGTCCACCTGCATGCTCCCTTGCATGTCGTACTGTCAGGCACTGTAAGGGATCCTGTTCGCTCAGCCCCCAGGAGGAGCTTTGATCCTCATAGATCCGCCGTTGTGGCCCGCGCGCGGGCGGGTGTGGTCGCACATGGTGAGCGACGTGTCGTACGAGGAGCTGCACGCGTTCGCCGCGGAGCTCGGTGTGCCGGTGCGGGCGTTCGACCGGGACCATTACGACGTGCCGTCCGAGCTGTACGACGCGGCAGTCTCGCAGGGTGCGGAGGCGGTGGGGTGCCAGGAGCTGCTTTCGCGTCTGACTCGTGCGGGGTTGAGGCGGCGTAAGGCGGTCCGGCGCCGTCCCACGGCGGGGTCGACGGCGGCAGGGGCGGAGGCGCCGTCGGGGGCGCCGTCGGGTCGGGTGTCGGCTAGGCGTTGAGGAGCATCAGCTCCGTCTCGATGTTGCGGCGGGCGTTCTCCTCGTAGCGTTCGCGGGCCGTGTCCGTGTGGAACAGGTGCGGGAGGGCGAGGAGGCTGCTGAGCACCTCGGCGCGTCCGGCGCGGAAGAGGTCCTCGGGGACGAACCCGTACTCCTCGCGGACGGCGGCGGCGTAGGCGGCGTACCGGTCGGGGTCGGCGCCGAGGATCGCGAGGTCCGCGTCGCACAGGACCCGGCCGTTGCGGTCGCCGGGCTCGGGCGCGTGGGTGACGGTCAGCTCGACGAGCCGGACGACCTCGTCGACGGTCGCCGCGGGGAGGTCGGTGTCGGCGAGCATGCGGGCGGCGAGACGGGCGCTGCGCTCCTCGTTGTCGGCGCGCTCGGGGTCGTAGACGGCGTCGTGGAACCAGGCGGCGAGCCGGACGGCTCCGGCGTCCTCGGCGTCGCCGGCGAGCTCGTCCACCAGATCGAGGACGGCGGTCAGGTGCTCGCGGGTGTGGTAGCGGCGGTGCGGCTCGCCGTACCGCTTGTCCAGCTCGGTCCCGATGTGCCGGGTCTGCGGGCCGGCCAGCGCGGTCCACCGCTCGACGAGATCCATGGGCCCATCCTCCCGGATCGCCGGACGCGGCGGGACACGCGATGCCATCGTTCTTGCCTGCGGCCCCCGGCGCGGCCACTATGGTGACGGTTGCGAGTTAGGCAAGGCTTACCTCACCGACTCACTGGAAAGGCCGACCGTGGCCGCCTCCCTCTACCTGGCCGCCGGCAAGGCGACCGACTCGGTGACGCACGGGTTCCTGCCCGCCGCCGCGCGCCTCGGGCTGGACGTCGTCCTGCTCACCGACCGTCCCGCCGCGCACGCCGGCGCCGCCGGCCGGGTCGTCGAATGCGACGTCTCCGACTTCCGGGACATCATCGCCCGGGTCGAGGGCGAGCCCGCCGGGATCTTCTCCAACAGCGACTTCCTGCAGGCGCCCGCCGCGCTCGCCGCCGCCTACTTCGGGCTGCCCGGCAAGGACTGGCGGGCCGCGACGCGCGCGAAGAACAAGGCGCTGATGCGCCGCCACCTCGCCGCGCTGGATCCCGTCTTCTCCTCGGACGCCTTCGACGTGCCGCCGGACGCGCCGTACCCGCTCGTCCTGAAGCCGCGCGAGGGCGTGGCCAGCGAGGACGTCTTCCTCGTCCACGACGCGCGCGAGCTGCGGGCACGGCGCGACGAGATCGCGGCGCGGCGGGACGACCCGCTGGTCGCCGAGGAGTACCTGCCGGGCCGGCTGCACACGCTGGAGACGCTCGGGGACGGCCGGGAGCTGCGCGTCCTCGGCTCGTACCGGACGACCCTGTCGCCGCCCCCGTTCTTCGTGGAGGAGCGGCTCGAGTGGGCGCCGCCGCCTCCGGAGACGCCGCAGGTCCTCGCGCAGCTCGACGCGCTGGGCGTGGGGTTCGGGGCGTGTCACACCGAGTTCGTCGTCCACGAGGGCCGCGCCCGCATCATCGAGGTGAACTACCGGCTCATCGGCGACCACTGCGACTTCCTGCTGGCGGACCTGCTCGGGATCCCGCTGTTCGAGCGGATCCTGGGCGTCCACCTAGGCGAGCCCTTGGGGTTCGACGTCCCGGCCGTGGAGGGGCATGCCGTCGCGGAGGCCGTCATCGCGGATCGCGCCGGAGTCCTGCGGGCCGCACCCGGTCCGATGGAGCTGCACGACGGCGATGTACGGCTGGCCTACCGTCCGCAGCGCGCCGTGGGCGATTCCGTCGCGCTCACCCGCACGAACCGCGACTACCTGGGGACGGTCCGCGCCATCGGCCCGGCGCAAGACGAGGTGGAGGCCGCGCTGGCGCGCTTCCGCTCCGCCCACGACTGGACCATCGCGTGACGGACAGCGACACGACCGGTCACGACATCGAGGGGCCGCTCGCGGCCCGGGTCCTGGACGCCCTGCTCCGCGAGGACTACGCGGGCCTGCGGCGCTTCGTCGACGGCCGGACGCTCGCGCTGCCGGGACGTCCCGTCCGGCTGGTGGACGCCGACCCAGCCTTCCTCTGCGAGCTGCGCGTGGACCCGTCGCAGAACCTCGCGTTACGGGACGTCTTCGCGCTGGTGCGGCACGTGGCGGACCCCCGCGACGACACCGGCGCGTTCGAGCGCGAATGCCTGGACGCCCTCGCGGCGGTGAAGCTCCACAACGACGCGCGTCCCGCCGTCCACCGGCGCTTGGCGCGGATACCGGACGAGCTGAGGACGGGCCCCGGGACGTTCTACGAGAGCCTCGCCGCCTACAACGACCATCCCGTCCATCCGACGAGCCGCGGCCGCGCCGGGCTCAGCATGGCGGACGTGAGCCGCTACGCCCCCGAGTTCGCCCCGTCGTTCCCGCTGCGCTGGGCGTCGGTCCGCGGCGCGACGCTCGCGGGCGAGACGCCCGTCTGGTGGCCCGCGCCGGCGGATGTGGGGCTGCGGTCGGCGGACGCGCTGTTCCCCGTCCACCCGCTGGCGGTCCGGCTGGTGCGGGACGAGCCCGCCGCGACGATGGCCCCGGAACCGTACCTGCAGGTCGCGCCGACCCTGTCGATGCGGACCCTCGCCGCGGCGCCGCTGGAGCACGTCAAGGTCCCGCTGCCGACGAGCACGCTAGGGCTGCGCAACCGGCGCACGATCGTCCCCGGCACGCTCCCGGACGGCGCGCTCGTGGAACGCGTCCTGCGGCGCGTCCTCGCCCGGGAGCCGCACCTCCCCGTACTGCTGGCCGACGAGCAGACCTACGGGCACGCCGACAGCCCGCTCCTCGCCTACCTCGTACGGCGCTTCCCACCGGAGACAGCGCGCGCGCACGTCATCCCCATCGCCGCCCTGTTGGCGGAGGCCCCGGACAAGGGCCACGTCATCGAGCGCTGGGACGTCGAGCCGCTCTTCGACGCCTACCTGGCCGCGCTGTTCGCGTGGAACGTCACACTGTTCCGCTACGGGATCGCGCTGGAGGCCCACCAGCAGAACGTCGCGCTGGTGTTGGACGGCTGCGGCTCGGTAAGGGACGGCGCGCCGCCGCGGCTGCTCGTCAAGGACAACGACGGCGCCCTCATCGACCCCGCCCGGCTCCGCGAGCGCCTCGGCCCGTCCCCCGGCGCCGACCCGCGCGACCTCGTCGACCGGCGCATGGTCACCGCCGACCCCGACGCGCTCGCCCGCGTGTTCGTCACGATCACCCTGCACCTGTGCGCAGCGGCGCCCGCGCTCGGGCTCGCCGAGCGCGGCCTGCTGCCCTGGCGCACCGGCCGCGCCCTGATCCGCGACCGGCTCGCCGCGGCGCTCGGCCCGCGGGACGCGTTCCTGCGCTCCCGCACGCTCGACGCGGACGCGCTGCCGGGCAAGGCCATGGTCACCGCCGGGACCCTCATCGACAAGGCCAGGACCGGCGCCGCCGACATCAACAAGCACTACGGCCCGCCCGGGCCGAACTACCTACGGGATGCGACGTGCTTCTGACCGAACGGGCCCTGACGGCCGACGACGCCACCTCCACCGCGCTGCTCAACTGCCTGATCCGCGAGGTGTGCGGGCCCGAGCAGCAGGTATGGCCGGACGGCGGGCACCTCGTCGCGCGGCTGCCGCGCGCCGGCGTCGTGCTGCGGACCGGGCTCGCGCGCCCCCCGGCCGGCCCCACCTACCGCCTGGCGCCGCCGTACGAGGAGCGGCGCGGCGACGCGTGGATCCCCGCGTCCTGGGACCGCCTCGCCGACCTGGTGGCCGGAGAGCTCGAACTGGCGACGGGCCAGCCCAACCCCGAGTTCCTCGCGCAGGTCGGCGACAGCCACGGCGCGCTCGACGCCATCCTCGCCGCGCGCCGCGAACCGCAGGACGACCGGTACCTCGAATCCGAGCAGTCGCTCGTCGCGGGCCACCGCTTCCACCCGTCGCCGAAGTCCCGGCAGGGCTCCCCCGGCGAGTGGCTGCGGTACGCGCCCGAGGCCAGGGCCCGGTTCCGCCCGCACTGGCTCGCCGTCCGGGACGACCTCGTCGCGGAGGAGGGCGACCCGCAGGCCTTCGCGGCACTGGGCGGGCCGTCCGTGCCCGGCTGCCGGACGCTGCCGGTGCATCCGTGGCAGTTCTCGCTGCTCGCCGCGAACCCGCTGCTCCGGGACGCGCTGGCGCGCGGGCTCGTCCGCGATCTGGGGCCGTCGGACGCCGAGGCCGTACCGACGTCGTCCGTCCGCACGGTGTACCTGCCGGACGCCGACCTGTTCTGCAAGTTCAGCCTGGACGTGCGCATCACCAACTGCGTCCGCAAGAACGCCTGGTACGAGCTGTCCGGTGCGGTTGCCCTTAACGAGCTACTACCCGAGGTATTCACAGCCCTAGGCGCGACGCTCCTCGCCGAGCCCGCCTACCGCAGCGTCGCCCTCGCCGACCGCCGCCTCTACGAGGGCCTGGGCGTCATCGTCCGGCAGGGAGTGAAACACCTTCCCGGTACTCCGCTCTTGGCGGGTGCACTGGCCGACCCGTACAACACCCTCCTGGACGACCTGCCCGCCCTGTCGACCGCCGACGGTGCCCTCGCCTGGTGGAACGCCTATGTCGCGCAGGTGGCGCCGCCGGTGCTCCGCGCCTTCCTCGAACACGGCGTCGTCCTGGAGCCGCACCTGCAGAACGTCCTCATCTGCGTCGACGCGGACGGCATGCCCGTCCACGCCGCGTTCCGCGACCTCGAAGGCACCAAGCTCACCGCCGGCCGCTGGGACCTGGCGCACCTGCCCGCCCGCGTCGCCGACGGCCTCACCTACGCCCCTGCGCAGGGCTGGAACCGTGTCGTCTACTGCCTCCTCGTCAACCACCTCACCGAGACGGCCGCCGCCGTCGCCGACCTGCATCCCGCGCTCGAACCGGACCTCTGGGAGGCGGCCCGGGAGCATCTCGCGCGTCTCGACCACCATCCGCAGGTCAGGGCGCTGCTCGCGGGCGTCCCGCTGCCCGCTAAGGCGAACCTGCGGACCCGCTGGTCGCGGTCCGCCGACCGCGGCGCCGCGTACGTCCCCGCGCCCAACCCGCTCTCCGCGCCACGTCCGCTGTGAACCTCGACGACCTCCGCGGCCTCGACCGCTTTCCGGCCTACGTCTACGACCTGCCCGGCCTGAAAGCGCATGCGGAATCCATTCGCGGCGCGCTCGGCCGCACCGAACTCTTCTACGCAGCCAAAGCCAATCCGGACGCCGAAATCCTGCGCGCCATCGCCCCGCACGTGGACGGGGTCGAGGTCTCCTCGGGCGGCGAACTGACCCACGTCCGCGAAACGCTCCCGGGCGTCCGCCTCGCCTTCGGCGGCCCCGGGAAGACCGACGAGGAACTGGCCCTCGCCGCAGGCATCGACCGTGTCCACGTCGAAAGCCCACGGGAACTCGACCGCCTGCAAGGCCCCGCCGACGTCCTTCTCCGAGCCAACCTCCCGCTCCACCTCCCGGGCGCCGCCCTCACCATGAGCGGCCCGTTCGGAATGGACGAGGACGCCCTCAACACCTGCGCCGCACGCATCGCCGACAACCCGCACATCACGCTCCGCGGCGTCCACGCCCACCTCGCGTCCGGCCTGGACGCCCCCGCCATGCTCGACCTGGCCCACCGGATCGCCGAATGGGCCGTTCCGTGGCTGGAATCCCACCGCGTGGACGACCCCGAACTGAACCTCGGCGGCGGAATGGCCGTCGACTACACGTCCCCCGAAACCCGCTTCGACTGGCACGCCTACGGCGCCGGACTGAACGACATCCCCGCCCGCCTCCGCATCGAGCCCGGCCGTTCGATGACCGCCTACCACGGCTGGTACGTCACGGACGTCCTCGACGTGAAAAAGACGCGCGGCGAGACCTACGCCATTCTCCGCGGCGGCACCCACCACCTCAGGACCCCCGTCACGAAAGGCCACGACCAGCCTTTCACCGTCCTCACCGCGAACGGCCCGCACTCACCGGCGACCCTCGTCGGCCAGCTCTGCACCCCGAAGGACGTCTTCGCCCGCGCCGTCCCCGTCCCCCCGCTCCGCCCCGGCGACGTCATCGCCTTCGCCATGGCCGGCGCCTACGCCTGGAACATCTCCCACCACGACTTCCTCATGCACCCCAAACCCGCCTTCCACTACCTCCGCTAAGGGCGGGGGGTGCCGGTCCAGCGCCATTTGGTGACGCGGTCGTGGCCGGGGAGGTCGCCGCGGCCCGTCGCCCAGAGGAGCGTCGGCCACGGGTCCGTGTCGTGCGGGACGTCCGAGAACAGGCGCGCCAGCACCTTGGCGCACAGGTCGGCGGGCGGGTCCCAGGTGAGGCCGAGGCCCTGCGCGAGGTCATGGGTGTGGACGAGCGTCTCCACGATGCCCATCGCCGCGAACCCCTCGGGATCGGACGCCCCGAAGGCGTGGTGCGCGCGCACGTCGGACGGGGTCGTCCGGACGAGCGCGGCGAGCATCGCGCCGCACGCCACCAGCATCTCCAGGAGCCCGCCGGGCCCGGCGTCGCGGTTCGCGTAGGTGACGTTCGCCGGACCGCCCGGGCGGCGCGCCTCCCAGAGGAACGGCACGTCCCGGTCCATCGGCCGGGCACCGAGTTGGGCCGCGTAGGCGAACAGGTCGTCGCTCAGATGCTCGACGGTCTCCCAGCAGGTCCACTCCAGCGAGCCCGCCTTGCCGTCCCACGCGCCCTCGGGCGCCTTCTCCAGCACGTTCACGGCGAGCCGGACGGCCGACTCGACGTCGTCGGCGGTGACGGTAGATGACATGCCGCCGACCGTACCGTCCTGCGCGATGAGGAAGCGGTAGCCGGCGATGCGGGCGTCGAAGGCACGCTCGCCCCATTCGCGGGCGGCGAGCGGGACGGTGACCACGCCCGCGCCTGCGTGCCGGGCGTGGACGGCCGCGATGTCCACGGCCGCGGGCAGGTTGACGTAGACGGTGACCCCGGCGCCCCGGTGCTCGCGGGACGCCGCGGGCAGGAACTCCTCGTCGTCGGTGCCGAGCATGACCTGGGCGTCGCCGAGCGACACGCACGCGAGGCGGTCCGCGGAGTCGCACGGCGTGGCGAAGACCAGGCTCCAGCCGAGACGACCGGTGAAGAAGTCCGCGGTGGCGTACGGGTCCTCGCACGCGAGGAAGACGGACAGCATGGCCGCACCCTACGGGCCGGGTCCGACACCGCGGCCGCCGGACGCCGCCCGCCCGGCATGCGTTACAAACTCCTTGTCACGGCAACGTATGTGCTGGGCGATGTGAGGAGATTTCGGTGCTTGAGCGGGTGCGGTCGGCCGCGAGTCTGGGCGTACGGGCGACACGGGCCGTACGCGATACCGGGATCATGCACCCGATGCGGCCCGACCGGGCGGCTCGGCTGCTGTTCCCCTACGTGCGGTTCGGGCCCGTCCCGGCGACGGTCGGCGCGATGGCGGCGCTGCGGTTCCCCGGCCGGACGGCGCTGATCGACGAGGCGGGCGCGCTGACGTACGCGGAGCTGGAGGAGCGGGCGGCGGCGCTGGCGACGGCGCTGAAGGAGCGCGCCGGCGACGGCAAGGTCGGCGTGCTGTGCCGCAACCACCGCGGGTTCGTCGAGGCCGTCCTCGCGGCGTCGCGGCTGGGCAACGACGTGGTGCTGCTGAACACCGACTTCTCCGCGACGCAGCTAGGGCAGGTCGCCGAGCGGGAGGGCGTCAGGCTGCTCGTCCACGACGAGGAGTTCGGTGAGGCCGTCGACGCGTCGGGGTTCGCGGGCGCCCGCGTGCTCGCCTGGACGGACGGCGACGGCAACGGCGACGGCAATGGCGACGGCGGCGGCGAGTCGATCGACGCGCTGGTGGCGGCGACGGAGGCCGAACCGCTGAACCCGGACCGGACGAGCAACGTGATCGTGATGACGTCCGGCACCACCGGGACGCCGAAGGGCGCGCGGCACGACCTGTCGGTGACGTCGCTGCTGCCCGCCGCGCTCAGCCACCTGATGCGCGTCCCCGTACGGTCGGGGGCGCCCCTCGTGGTGGCGCCGCCGCTCTTCCACATCCTGGGGTTCGCGTACACGTCGGTGGGGCTCGGCATGGGGATGCCGCTCGTGCTGTTCCGGCGCTTCGACCCCGCCGAGGTGCTGGCGGCGATCAACGACTGCGCGGCGGAGACGCTGGTCGCGGTGCCGGTGATGCTGCAGCGGATCCTGGACGCGGCGCGGGGCGAGCCGCGGCCGGCGCCGTCGCTGCGCGTCGTCGTGTGCGGCGGGTCGGCGCTGCACCCGCACCTGTCCGAGGCGTTCATGGACGCGTTCGGCGACGTGCTGATCAACGTGTACGGCGCGACGGAGACGGGCTGGGCGACGATCGCGACCCCGGCGGACCTGCGCGCGGCGCCCGGGACCGTCGGCAGGCCGTCGTTCCGGCTCACCATCAAGATCCTGGACGAGGACGGGAACGAGGTCCCGGCGGGCGGGACCGGCGAGGTCTACACCGGCGGCGGCCTGCGGTTCGCGGGCTACACGGGGGGCGGCGGCAAGAAGGTCCGCGACGGGCTGACCGGCACCGGCGACCTCGGCCACTTCGACGCCGAGGGACGGCTGTTCATCGACGGCCGCGCCGACGACATGATCGTCTCAGGCGGCGAGAACGTGTTCCCCGGCGAGGTGGAGAACCTGCTCGGCGAGCACCCCGACGTCGCCGAGGTGACGGTGAAGGGCGTCGAGGACGAGACGTTCGGCCAGCGCCTCGCCGCGTACGTGGTGCGCAAGGAGAACGCGCAAATCACCGAGGACGACCTGAAGGCCCACGTGAAGAAGCACCTCGCGCGCTACAAGGTGCCGCGCGACGTGCACTTCGTGGACGAGCTGCCCCGCACCAGCACCGGCAAGGTCAGGTCGAAGGCGCTGGACGGCTGAGGGGCGGGCGGAGCGGCGTCCGGCACCAAGGCCGCGGGCCCCGGACGCCGCGCTCTCGGTGCCAGTGCAGCGGCGGGGGGACGCCCCCCGGCAAGAGCGCCTGACCGTCGCCTTCCACTCCGCCGGCGCTCCGCTCCAGGCGCCGGTCAGGCCGCACCGGCGCGTCAGGCGGCGCCGCGGTTCTTGGCGGCCATGCAGATCCGGGCGAGGTCGTTCAGGGCGTCGGCGCGGCGCTCGTCGAGGGAGCGGCGGTCACCCGGGCCCGCCTCCGCGAGCGTGTCGATGACCAGGGAGAACACCGGCCACTCGGCCGGGCCGATGGCGCCCTGGAAGTCGATGCCGTCCTCGAGGTCGTCGAGGTCGAGGTTGCGGGCGAACGTCGCGAGCGCGGCCTCGGCGGCCACCACCCCGATGCGCATCGCCAGCGCGGCCGGCTCGCGGTCGAGGGAACGCACGGTGCTGGAACCCATGGTCGACAACATAGAACATATGAGCGAGCCACGTCGAACGTTTGCTCGAAATAGTTCCGGCGAAACGCGCGAATCAGCCGGCGATGGCGTGCTGGAACAGGTACGTGTGCGTGAAGTGCAGCTCGCCGTCGACGCGGCTCGGGCGCATGCCGGTCGCCGGGCCGCCGGAGAGCTCGTCCTCCAGCTCGCGGCGGATCCGCCCCGCGACGTCGGCGGGCGTCTGCGACAGCTCCAGCCACGGCCCCAGCGGACGGGTGAAGTCGATCGACCGGGACCGCTTCACCTCGGCGCCGGCGTCGGCGACGAGGGCGGCGATCCCCGCCCGGGTGAGCATGGTGCCGTGCGAGGGGTCGCGGAGCCGCTCGATCCGGTCGGGGTCGCCCTCCAGGCCGTCCGGGCGGACGAGGTCGGCGACGATCAGCGCGGCGCCCGGCCGGCTGACCCGCGCCATCTCCCGCACGACGGCGGCGGGGTCGGCGACCTGGTGCAGGGAGAAGCGCGTCACGACGAGGGTGAAGGAGCGGTCGAGGTAGGGCAGCGCGGTCGCGTCGCCCTCGGTGAAGGTGACGTTGGTGAGGCCCCGCCGGTCGGCCTCGCGCTTGCCCTCGGCGAGCATCGCGGGGGTGAGGTCGAGGGCGGTGACGTGCCGGACGCGGTGGGCGATCGCGAGGGAGACGAGCGCGGTGCCGGCGGCGACCTCCAGGACGTTGTCGTCGAGGTCGAGTTCGGGATCCATGAAGCGGACGAGGTCGTCCAGGTGCCGGGTGAACGCGGCGTTCAGCCGCGGGTCGGCGAACCCGGCCGCCTGCTTGGAGAACTCGCGTACGACCTTGTCGTCGTGGGTCACCGTCACGTCGCCTCCCTGGATGCGTTCCCCGGATCATCTCCGATCCCGGGTGCGCTGGCCAGAGGGGGTGACACTCTTCAGTCAACTGCTCGCCCCCGAAGGACCGGGCTCGTCAGCTCGGTCCGGAAGGGCTCTGCTTATGCTCCCGCGCTGCCCCTTACCAGGGGGGCGGTCGCGGGTCACATCGCCGGGTCGCCGCTAGGCGGGGGCCGGTTTGGGCACGTTGACGAATACCCACGCCGAGCGTGCGCGGTCGCGCACGTTGACCCCGGCGACGACGTCGGCGGGCCCAGCGAGACCGCACCGGCGACAGCGGAAGGTGCCCCGCGAAGGCCGGTTGGCCTTGGCGGTGTGGCCGCAGCGCGGGCAGCGCTGCGAGGTGTAGGCCGGATCCACCTCGATGACCGGCACGCCGGCCTGGCGGGCCTTGTAGGCGATGAACGCGCCGAGTTGGTGGAACGGCCAGGACGACTGCCGTGCTCGCTGGTCGCGTCGAACCGTGACCCGTTCGCGGATGCCCTGGAGCTGTTCCAGGGCGATGCCGCGTTCGGTGCGTTGGGCGACAGCAACGACCGTCTTGGAGATCTTGTGGTTGATGTGGGCGGCGTGCCGCGACTCGCGGCGTGCACGCTTCTTGAGGAGTTGCTTGGCCGAGCGTGTCTTCTTGGCCTGTATCTCGGCCTTCTTGCGAGCTTGCCAGCGCCGGTAGCGGTCCAGGCGCCGGCCCGAATGGTTGTCGCCGTCGCTGGTGGTGGCCAGGTTGCTGATGCCCCGGTCCACACCGATCCAGTCTCGCGGCTCGTACCGCTCGGCTTCAGGCACGTCGCAAGTGGCGACCAGGAACCACTTCCCGTCCCGGCGAACCAGGTCGGACTCGCCTTTCCGGTATTCGGTGAGCTGCTTGAGCGCCGCCTCCGAGCAGGCGAAGCGAACGTTCTTCAGGCGTCCGTCCATCGTCCAGATCGACACCGTTCGGGCGTCGTAGTTCCATGACAGGCACCGATCGTCGTAGGTGTGCGCCGCGTCCAGTCGGAAGGTGATGGGCCTGGACATGGCCTTGCGCCGCCGCTTCGCCCCCTGCTCGCCCAGGTTCCCGGCTCGGATGGTCGCCCGCAGGGTGGTATAGGCATCCACCACGCGCTTGATGACGTGCTGCGCGGCCTGCGCGCCCAGGCCCTCGGCCTTGAGCTGCCCGTAGGCCATAGACCGCAGGTCCTTGACTGACCCATTGAGCCCGTATGCGGTGAACGAGGCGGCCGATACCTGGTTCGCGCACTGGTTGACCGTGTGCAACGTGCGCTCAAGGGCCACTGTCTGCGTGGCATCCGGAATGAGCTTGACCCGCACCACGATCTTCACGTCCGTGACCATAGCATTACTGTGCGCAAGCAAGCGGTCGTCAGGCGGCGGGGACGGACTCCAGCAGGGCGGCGAGGCCGGCGGCGTCCAGCAGATCCGCCGGCCGGACGGTGGTGTTCGCGCTGACGTAGTGGAACGCGGCGCTGACCTCGCCGACGTCGACGCCCGCGAGCTCGGCCCACGCGAGCCGGTACGCGGCGAGCTGCACGGCGGCGAAGCGGGCGTCGTCGCCGGACGGGGGGCGGCCGGTCTTCCAGTCGACGATCTCGTAGCCGCCGCCGCGCCGCCGGAACACCGCGTCCATCCGGCCGCGGACCAGCCGGTCGCCGATGATCGTCTCGAACGGGACCTCGATGTCGAGGGGTTCGCGGGCCGCCCATTCCGACTCCTCGAAACGCTCCTGGAGGCGGAGCAGGTGGGCGTCGTCGGCGGCGCCCTCGTCGGCGGCGCCGGGCAGCTCGTCGGGGTCGATGAGGCGCTGCTGCCCCCAGCGGCCCTCCAGCCAGGCGTGGAACGCGGTGCCGCGCCGCGCGTACGGGGCGGGCGGGCGCGGCATCGGGCGGCGGATCTGCCGGGCCAGCGCCGCCGGGTCGCGGGCGAGCGACACCAGCGACGACACCGACAGGTGGGCGGGCAGCTCGACGAGGAGGCCGTCGCCGCCGCGGCCCCGGTCGCGTTCGGCGAGGAGGAGCTCGACGTCGCGCGCCCACGCGGTCATGCGGCCGCGGTCGGCGTCGGTCAGGCCCTCGTCGCCGGCCCACAGCCGGTTCCGTCCGGCCATCGCGTCCTCGACCATGCGGGCGGCCTCGACGACGGCCTCGTAGCGTTCGCGGGCGGACGCGTCGGTCCTGCCGCGCTCCCCCGGCGGGACGGGCCACTGGGCCTCTTCGGGGTCGGCGAGCAGCGGGTTCGTCTCGCCCTCCTCGGGCGGGTCGGCCCACATGGCGACCGTCCCGGCGCCGGCGAGGCAGACCGCGCGGACCTCCTCCAGGAACGGCGACGGCCCGAGCGGGCGCCCCGACGACCCCCACCAGTATCCGGTGGTGATGAGCAGGCTGGACGCGCGCGTGACGGCGACGTAGGCGAGGCGGCGCTCCTCGCGCAGGTCGCGTTCGGAGCACGCCTGGTCGAACGCGGCGAGGTCGTCCTTCTCCAGGCCGTTCAGCGGCGGCAGGTCGGCGCGGTCGCCGCGCAGCATGAACGGCAGGACGCGCGGGTTCGCCGTCCAGCGGGTCGCGTTCTGCGGCGGGGACGGGAAGATCGAGCCCTTCGCCGGGCCGCCGTTCTTCTGCGGCACGTACGACAGGCCCGGCACGACGACGACCGGCCACTCCAGGCCCTTGGACGCGTGGACGGTGAGCAGCTTGACGCTGTTGGTCTCGCCGACGCGTCCGGCCTCCAGCCCGAACTCCTCGGTCTCGGCGGCCTTGAGGTAGGCGAGGAACGCGCCGAGCGTCGGGTCCTCGGCGTCGCCGGCGAAGGTGGCGGCGGCGTCGATGAACGCGTCGAGGTCGGCGCGGGCGGTGACGGGGTCGAGGCCGGACCGGGCGGCGACCTCGATGTCCAGGCCGAGCGCCCGCTCGACCTCGTTGACGAGGTCGGGCAGCGGCAGGCCGACCTGCCCGCGCAGCGTCCGCAGCTCGTCGCGGAGCCGCCGCAGCCGCCCGTAGCCCTCCGGCGAGTACGCCTCGGGCGAGCCGAGGTCGTCGAGCGCGTCGACGAGGCTGCCGGTCTCCTGGTTCAGCTCGCTCACGAGCTGCCGGAGCGGGTCGTCCCCCGTTTCCGGCACCGGGTCGTCGCTCTCGGGCGGTTCCTCCGCGGCCGTTTCGGGCGGGGTGACGTCGCGCGCCGACTCCTGCGCCAGCGCCCGCGCGCGCCGTCCGAGCGCGACGAGGTCGCGGGGGCCGAGCCGCCAGCGCGGGCCCGTGAGGAGCCGGGCGAGCGACGCGCCCGCCGTCGGGTCGTGCATGACGCGCAGGGTCGCGACGACGTCCTGCACCTCCGGGACGGTCAGCAGCCCGCCGAGCCCGACGACCTCGACGGGGATGCCGCGCGCCTCCAGCGCCCGCCGGATCAGCGGGAACTGCGACCGCTTCCGGGCGAGGACGGCGACGTCGGAGTACTGCAGCGGCTCGGCCTGGAAGCCGCCGTCAGGCGCGACCGCCGGGTCACCGGACATCAGCCCCGCGATGCGCCCGGCGATCCGGTCGGCCTCGTCCTCGACGGTGGCGAACAGCGCGCACTCGACGCGCCCTCGCCCCTCGCGCCCGGCGCCGGGGACGAGCCGGGGCACCGCCTTGGTCTCCGCCCGCAGCTCCTCCTGGATCTTCGCGGCGGCTTCGAGGATCTGCTCGCCGTTGCGGAACGACCGGCTCAGCTGCACGACCGGCGCCGGCACCGGCCGCCTCTCCCCCACGGCGGGCTGCGCCGGGAAGTCGTGGGCGAACCGCAGCAGGTTCCCGGCGCTCGCGCCGCGCCACCCGTAGATCGACTGGCACGGGTCGCCGACCGCCGTCACCGGATGCCCGCCCGCGAACAGCGACTTCAGCAGGACGAGCTGCGCCTGGCTGGTGTCCTGGTACTCGTCGAGCAGCACCACGGAGAACCGGGACCGCTCGATCATCCCGACCTCGGGATGCCTGTAGGCGATCCGCGCGGCGAGCGCCATCTGGTCGCCGTGGTCGATGACCTCCCGGTCGGCCTTCGCCCGCCCGTACTTCTCGATCAGCGGCATCATCTGCTCGCGGACGGCCTGCCTGGCGAGGATGTCGCGCTGCGCCTTCAGCGGCTTCTTCACCGCGGCGAACCGCTCGTCCAGCCACGCCCCGACCTTCCGCACGTCATCAGCGGTGCGCAGGTGCTCCGAGAGGTCGCCGGACAGTTCCATGACGGCCTTGGTGACGGTGTCGGGCTGCCATTCGATGCGGTCCATCGGCCCGTCGTAGGCGTCGACGACCCGCGAGCAGATCTGCCACGCGACGGCCGGGGAGATCAGCCGCATCGTCGGCTCCAGGGCCTCGCGCAGCGCGTGGTCGCCGAACAGCCGCGCCGCGTACGAGTGGTACGTCGACACCATCGGCTCGCCGTCGAACAGCGCCTCGCCGCCGAGCCGCTCCAGCTCGTCGCCCGGCAGCACCTCGCGCAGCTTGTCGAGCCGCTTGCGGACGCGCACGCCGAGCTCGGCGGCGGCCTTGCGGGTGAAGGTCAGGCCGAGGACGCGCTCGGGCCGCACGAACCCGTTCGCGACCAGCCACACCACCCGCGCGGCCATCGTCTCGCTCTTGCCCGACCCGGCGCCCGCGATCACCGCCATCGGCGCCATCGGCGCCTCGATCACCCGGGCCTGCTCCTCCGTCGGCTCCGGGATCTCCAGCAGCCGCGCCAGCTCCCCCGGCGTGATCACCTCGCTCCCCCCGAGCCAATCAGTCGCCCACCTGCCCGCCCTCGTCGTGGACGGGACAGCAGGAGCGTACGGGACAGGTCCGACACTTGTCGTTCGCGCGCGCCTGGAAGACGTCGCTGGCCATCCCGCTCGCGACGATCTCGATCAGCTTCTTGGGCCACTCGGGGTCGGCGTCCTCGGCGGGCGGGGGCTGCTCCTGCTCGCGGGCCCTGGCGGTGAAGGCGGCCTTGCCGACCTGGATGAGCTTCGCGCCGCCCGGCTCGATCAGGCCGTGCCGCTCGAACGCGCCGAGCATCACCGCGTACTGGTAGACGCCGAGCTGCGGGTGGCGGGCCAGGTCGTCCTTCGGGACGGCCGTGGACGAGGTCTTGATGTCGATGATGACGGCGCGGCCCTGCTCGTCGCGTTCGGCGCGGTCGATGCGGCCCTTGATGACGACGCGGCCGAGGTCGACCTTGAACGACTCCTCCAGCGCGACGACCTCGTTGGGGTTGTCGCGGTGCCAGGCGAGGAACTTGTCGACCATCGCGGTCGCCTGCTCGCGCTGCTTCTCGGAGTACCAGGAGCTGCGGAAGTCCAGGTCGTTCCAGATCTGGTCGAGGCGCTCGGCGACGTGGACCTCGGTGACGCCGTCGTCGGCGCCCGCCATCTCGGCGACCGCGTGGATGACCTTGCCCATGGTGCTGAACTCGTTCGGGCCGCCCTCCTGCGCGCCGACCGCCGAGGCGAGCAGCCAGCGCAGACCGCAGGTGGTGAACGCCTCGACCTGCGACGGGGAGATGGTGATCTGCTCGTCGTCGGCGAACGCGGGGCCCTGGTCCGACAGCGCGGTGATCGCGTACCAGTTCTCGGGGCGGGCGCCGCGGACGCCCGCGCGGGCGAGGCGGGCGAGGTGACCGGCGGCGGCGCGGCGCAGCGGCTCGGGGCGGGTCGGGTCGGACACCACCGACCGCAGGTCGGCGACCAGCGCGGACAACGACAGCCACCGGGTCTTCTCGTCCAGCTGGGACTGCTCGATCGCGCCGGGCAGCAGCTCGTTGAGGAACCGGGACGGCCGTTCCTCGGTGTCGTCGCCGCCCACCGCGGTCACCACGAGCCGCTTGCGCGCGCGCGTGACGGCGACGTAGAAGAGGCGGCGTTCCTCGTCCAGCATCTTCGCGGCCATGGACGCGCCGGCCGCCGCGTCGGAGTCGGGCTGGGCGCCCGCGGCATGCTCGATCAGCTCCTCGACGCCCAGCAGCGACCCGCGCAGCCGCACGTCCGGCCACACGCCCTCCTGGACGCCGGCGACGATGACGACGTCCCACTCCAGGCCCTTCGACCGGTGCGCGGTGAGGATCCGGACGGCCTCGCCCTCCGGCGCCTGCTCGGCGAGGGTGTCGCCGGCGATCTCCTGCGCGGCGATGGTGTCGACGAACAGCTCGGGGCCCGCCTGCGGCAGCCGGTCGACGAACCGGGCCGCGTGGTCGAACAGCGCGACGACGGCGTCGAGGTCCCGGTCGGCGGACGCGCCGCGCGTGCCGCCCTTGACGCTCTGCTCCAGCAGGACGTCCGCCTGCCCGCTCTCCTGCCACACCGCCCACAGCACGTCCTCGGCGGATCCGCCGTCGTGGACGTTGCGCCGCGCCACGTCGATGAGGTTCGCGATCCGCTCGGCGGGGGCGCGCACCTTCTCGTGGACGAGCACCAGCTCGCGGGGGTCGTTCACCGCCGCGACGAGCAGTTCGCCGAGCGGCCGCTGGCCGCCCGACAGCTCCTCCAGGTCGCGCAGGGCGCGCTTGAGGCGCCGCATCGCGAGCGCGTCGGCGCCGCCGAGCGGGCCGGTGAGCAGGTCTTCGGCGACGACCTCGTCCAGGTAGCCCTTCTTCAACGCGGCCCGCAGCAGCACCAGGAACGGGCGGACGGCCGGCTCCTGCATCAGCGGCACCTCGTCGCCCGCGACGACGACGGGGACGCCCGCCTGCGCCAGCGCCCGACGCAGCACCGGCACCTGCCGGACCGCGCTGCGCACCAGCACCGCCATCCGCGACCACGGGACGCCGTCGAGCAGGTGTGCGCGCCGCAGCTCGTCCGCGACCAGCGCCGACTCCTGGCTCTCGGAGTCGGCGATGACCGCACGGACCTCGCCTTCCTCGGCCTCGTCCGGTGTGAGGAGGGCGCGGTGCTCGGCGGCGCCCGCCGAACCGGCGGGCAGGCGGCGCGCGATCCGCCGCGACGCCTCCAGGATCTCCGGCCCCATGCGGCGGCAGGTGCGCAGCGCCACCACGGGCGCGGGACGGCCGTCCAGCGTGAGGAAGCGGTTCGGGAACTCCTGGATGCCGCGGACGTCCGCGCCCCGGAACCCGTAGATCGACTGGTCGGGGTCGCCGACCACGACCAGGTCGCGGCCCTCCCCCGCCAGCAGGTGCAGCAGCGCCTCCTGCGCGGGGTCGGTGTCCTGGTACTCGTCCACGAACACCACGTCGTAGGAGTCGCGCTCGCGGATCCGGACCTCCTCGTCCGCGAGCATCCCGGCGGCCATGAAGATCAGCTCGCCGTAGTCGTAGGTGGGGACGGGATCCAGCGCGAACCGCTCGACGTAGCGCTCCATGAACGCGCCGATCGCGGGCCAGTCGTCGCGCCCGCGCATCCGGCCGAGCGCGACCAGCTCCTCCGCGGTGAACTGCCGCTCGACGGCCCGCAGCGTGAAGTCGCGCAGCTCCTCGGCGAACCCGCGCGTGGCGAGCGCCGCCCGCAGCCGCTCCGGCCAGTCGCGCGCGCCGTCGGCCAGCTCGCCTTCGAGCAGCCGCCGCACCTCGAGGAGCTGCTCCGGCCCGGAGAGCAGCCGCGGCGCGGGCTCCTCGTTCAGCACCGCGTCCCGGCGGAGCAGCGCGTACGCGTAGCTGTGGAACGTCAGCGCCAGCGGCGTCCGGGTGGTGCGGTGGAGCCGTCCGGTGATGCGTTCCCGCAGCTCGCCGGCCGCCTTGCGGCTGAACGTGAGGACCAGCACCCGCTCGGGGTCGACGCCGCGGTTCTCGATCCGGTCGACGACCGCCTCGACGATCGTCGTCGTCTTGCCGGTGCCCGGCCCGGCCAGCACCAGCATCGGCCCGCCCGCGTGCTCCACGACCCGCCGCTGCCGCTCGTCGAGCACGGGCGGCACCGCGCGCGCGGGACCCGCGCGGCGGACGAGACGGTAGGAAGCAGGCGGCACAACAGTTCATTGGAGCAGATCACCGGGGCTCCTCGGACCACAACGGGCGCATGTCGCGAAGGTGACGCGGCGCGAAACGGGTGGGACGCGGGGCTCGGCAGCCTGCACAATCCCGGAGCGCCGCGATGTGCGCTCTTCCGTTGCGGCCCGCGCAACCGATCATGAAGAGTCGCGGGACCCCCGTGCACGGAACGCGGACGGCCGCGTCCCGGGGAGGTGGGAGGTTTCGCCCCTTGTCGCCTGCGCACTGGATCTATCTCCTGGGCCTCGCCGCCCTGATCGCCACCGTGGTGGCGCGCAAGAACGTCGTGGGTCTCGCGGTCTGCGGGACGTTCGTCACGGCACTGGTCTACAGCGGCAGCGTCACGACCGGGATCGCGGCGGTGTTCAACGCCGGGATCGTCGCGGCCCGCGAGCTGCTGCCGATCTTCCTCATCATCGCGATCGTGACCGCGATGCTCGGCGCCATGCGGGGGCTCGGCGCCGACCTGATGATGGTGCGGCCGCTGCAGCGGTTCGTCCGCAACGGGCACCTGGCCTATCTGGTGCTCGCCGTCGTCACCTACCTGCTGTCGATGTCGTTCTGGCCGACGCCGGTGCTGCCGCTGATCGCGGCGATCCTGCTGCCGGCGGCGGTCCGGGTGGGGCTGCCGCCGCTCGCCGCGGCCATCGCGATCGCGATCACCGGGCAGGGCATGGCGCTCAGCTCCGACTACATCATGGGCGTCGCGTCCGGGCTGTCCGCGCAGGGCGCGCACGTGCCCGCGGGCGCGATCGCCGACCGCGCCCTGATCATCTCGCTCATCGCGGGGGTGGTCGCGCTCGGCGTGTCCTACCTGCGCGACGTCCGCACGAAGCTGCTCGACCCGGTGGTGGCGGCCGCCGCCACGCTGGACCTCGCCGCCGCCGGGGACGGCGACGTCCGCGCGGAGGCGCGCGGAGAGGCCCGCGCGGAGGCCGGCGGCGGGACCGGCTCCGGCGCGACCGCGACGCTGACCGCGACGGGCCCCGCGGGACCGGACGAGGAGCCCGCGAAGCCCGGCGCCCGCGCCCGGATCGTGGCGGTGGCGGTGCCGCTGGCGTTCGCCGTGCTGCTGGCCGTCATGCTCCTCGGCCGGTTCACCTCCCTCGTCCCCGACATCGACGACGGGCAGGGCGCGCCGCTCGTCGGCGGGACGGCGGCGCTCGCGCTGGTCGCCGTCGCGGTCGTCGCGGACCGCCGGAACTGGCTGCAGAGCTGCGCCGACCACTTCACCGACGGCATCGGGTTCGCGTTCCGGACGATGGGGGTCGTCATCCCGATCGCCGGGTTCGTCTACGTGGGCCTGTCGGACTACTCCGGCGAGATCCTCGGGAAGCCGGACGGCACGACCGGCCCCGCGCTGCTGCTGGACGCGATCGGGCACGTCCAGGACCACATCCCGCACGTGCCGGTGTTCGCCTCGTTCGCGATGCTGCTGGTCGGCATGGTGATCGGGCTGGACGGCAACGGCTGGCCCGGGCTGCCGTTCACCGGGTCGCTCGCCGGGGAGCTCGGGCACGCGTCGGGCGCCGACCCCGCCACGCTCGCCGCGATCGCGCAGAACGGCGCGAGCTGGACCGGCGGCGGGACGCTCGTCATCTGGTCGTCGCTGATCGTCGTCGCGGGCCTCACCGGCGTCCCGGTCATCGACCTGGCGAGACGGCTGTTCGTGCCGGTGGTGTCGGGCCTGGTCGTGGCCACGGCGGTCGCGGCGGTGGCGCTGTGAGCGCGGCGCGGGACGCGGTGGAGACCGCGGAGCTGGTCAGGACGGGCGCGCTGGCGGCGCGCGACGCGGTGGCGGCGGCGCTGGAGCGGATCGCCCGGCTGGACGGGGACCTCGGCGCGTTCGTCCACGTGGACGCGGACGGCGCGCTCGCCCGCGCCGCCGGGATCGACGCGATGGTGGCGCGCGGCGAGGATCCCGGGCCGCTCGCCGGCGTCCCGCTCGCGGTGAAGGAGCTGCACGCCGTCACCGGATGGCCGTACGCGATGGGCAGCGTCCTGCACGCGGACCGCGTCGCCGACCACACGTCGACGATCGTCGCGCGGGCGGTCGCGGCCGGGGCCGTCCCGGTGGGGCTCACCGCGTCGCCGGAGTTCGGGCGGGCGTCGTTCACCGCGTCCGCCCTGCACGGCGTCACCCGCAACCCGCACGCGCAGGAGCTGACGCCGGGCGGGTCCAGCGGCGGGTCGGCCGCGGCGGTCGCGTCCGGCATGGTGCCGATCGGGACCGGGACGGACGGCGCGGGCTCGCTGCGGATCCCCGCCTCCTACTGCGGCCTCGTCGGGTTCAAGGGGACGTACGGGCGCGTCCCGCGCGGGCCCCGGCACCGCGGCACCGCCGGGAACGACCACTACGGCGTCCTCACCCGGACGGTGCGCGACACCGCGCGCTTCCTCGACTGCGTCTGCGGGACGGACGAGTACGACCGCGCGTCGCTGCCCGCCCCGCCCGTCCCGTTCGAGACGGCGATCCAGGACGCGGACTTCGGCGGCCTTCGGGTCGCGTGGTCGCCCGACCTGGGCGGCGCGCCCTGCGACCCGGAGGTGGCGGCGGTCGTCGGGGACGCGGCGAAGGCGTTCATCGCCGGCACGGGCGCGCGGGAGGTGCCCGCCGGGCTCCGGCTGGAGTCCTGCGGGGCCGCGTTCCGGACGCTGTCGGTGCCGGACGTCCACGCCGAGCTGCGGAACGCGCCCCGCGACCGGCTCGGGTCCGTCCATCCGACGGTCCGCCGCTACGGCGACGCGGCGCAGGCGCTGGACGCGGACGCGCTGGTCGACGCGCACGAGGCCCGCGCGCGGCTGGTCGAGGCGCTCGCCGAGGCGTTCGGCCGGTTCGACCTGCTGCTGACCCCGGCGACGCAGGCCCCGGCGTTCGCGGCGGAGGGGCCGATGCCGACCGAGATCGCCGGGCGTCCCGTGGACCACTGGGGCGCGCTGGCCGTCACGTTCCCGTTCAACCTGTCGGGGCATCCGGCGGTGTCGGTCCCCGCCGGTCGGGCGGGCGGCGCCCCGACCGGCCTGCAGATCGTCGGGCGGCGCCACGAGGACGCCCGCGTACTCGCCGCCGCGGCGGCCTTCGAGCGCCTGCGCCCCTGGTCCGCGGCCTGACCGGCGCCGGGGGGGGGGGCGCGGGGGGGAGGAGCAGCCCCGGGCCTGCGGGCTGCGGGGCGGCGAGTTCAGCAACAAGGGTGGTGGGGGGGGCGGGGGCGGCCGGGTGTGGGGCG
>NZ_JBEZJL010000083.1:0-50710 GCF_040651755.1 Actinomadura sp. NPDC048394
GCGCCCCGCCGCGCTCGCCCGGCTCCCCCGCCCCCCCGCCGGCGGGGCCCCCCGGCTGCGCCCCCCGCGCGGGCGCCCGGCGGGGCCCCGGGCGGACCTCCCCGGCCCCGCGGCCGGGGAGGTCTGGACAGATCGTCGCACCGGTTCTACTTTGTTCACGATCGCTCTAGGACCGATGGCGGAGCGGAGGTCAATGGTGAGCTGAGATCGTGGCGATTGCCAGGAAAATCGATCCAACGCACCCTGACCATGGGCTCCCGCAATGGCTGACGAATCGCAGAACGACCCGCCTACCATTCCGCCACCGGCCGTTGCCGGCGCGTTAAGCCGCCGGCCCCTGCGGTTTCCCGGATAGGGCCGGTACATTGACCGCGGCAGTAAGTCGCCGGAAGAAGCGGCGCCCATCCGACATCGCCCCCGCGCGTGCGGCCGCGCGGGCACCCCTGGCTGGACGGTTGCATGGCTCGTCGTGAACGCCCGCTGGACCCGGCGGCCGGCCCGCTGGAGTCGTTCGCGCACGATCTCCGCGCGCTGCGGATGTCCGCGGGCGAACCGACCTACCGCCAATTGGCGCAACTCGCCGGATACAGCGCCTCGACGTTGTCGGAAGCCGCCAGCGGCGTCCGGTTGCCGACGTTATCGGTGACGCTCGCTTTCGTCGGCGCGTGCGACGGCGATACCGGCGAGTGGGAGCGCCGCTGGAAAGAAGTCCACGACGCCGTGCAGGCCGCGGAGGACGCGGAGGACGCGGCGCCCGACCCGGAAGAAGACGACGCGGGCGGAGAGGCCGTCGTCAAGCGCGAGATCCTGCGTCCGGAAGTGCCGAAAGAACCCGCGCCCGAACCGGTGCCCCGCGAATTCCATTCCATCGTCATCGGCCCCGCCGCGACCGGCGGGCGGACCAGGCGGAACGCCGCCGCGATCACCGCGGCGTGCCTTCTCGCCGCCGGGCTGTTCGTCGTCGGGCTGAGCGTCGGCGGGCGGGACGGTGGCCACATGAACATGGGCGGCTGCCCCATGCCGGCGAAGAACCCGAAGTTCACCGCCACCGCGTACGGCGACGGGGCGCACGTCCGGTCCGGCGCCGCCCTCGACCGCCCGGAGGTGGCGACGTACCCGGCGGGATGCGTGATCGCGTTCACCGGGTTCTGCATCGGCGCGAAGGTCACCGACCGGACGGCGGGCATCCCGGACAGCCGCTGGTTCGTCCTGCCGGACGGCCGCGTCGTCGCCTCCGCCGTCGTGCACGGCAACCCGCCCGCCCACCTCGCGCCGACCGGGTGCGCCGGGGCGCTGCCCGCGCCGAAACGGCTGACGCTGAAGGCCATCGGCGCGCCCTCGCGGGATCCCCGGGTCGTGCTCACCGCGGCAGGCCCGGACCTGCAGATCGTGGGCTTCGCCGCCTACTACGCGGCCGACCCCGGCAGCCCGGAGCTCCGCCTGTGGCACCAGATCGGGCTGACCGGCGACGCCGCGTCCGGCCTGTCGGTCACCTGGCGGCCCGACCGGCTCCCCGCCCCCGTCCACCCCGGCGACCGCGTCCCGGTCGCGGCGGTCGCCTGCTTCGGCGGCGGCGCCCCGGGCGAGGCGGCGGCCGTCGCGTCGCTGCGGCTGCCCGGCCCGCACGACGCGGCGTCGCTGGCGTCGCCGTCCCCGACGGTCGACGCGTCGGCGCGCGAGGCGGCCTGCAAGTACCCCAGCGCCTCCTGACCGGACGCGCCGCCCGCGCGGCCGCCCGGCGTCCACGGCCCCCGGCGGTGGACTTCCCGCCGCGGCCGTACAACGCCGTGTCAATAGGGCCACCAACCCCGGCCCGTCCGCCGGCACCCTCTCTGACCTGCCCGTACAGCAGCCGGCCCGATGGTCCGGACAGGCTCCGGCGGGCCGGATGTACGGCGCTGATTGATCTCTCTCGGCGGGTGTGTCGATCAATCAATGGGGCCGGTAGCAACGAGAGGCGACGAGCCGAGTCGACCCCACGGAAGGACGCACCGCATGAAGCTGACGAGGACCCGGGCCGCCATCACCGGGCTGCTCGCGACCGTCGCGGTCACGGGCGGCCTGGCGGCGGGCGCGGTGCAGGCGTCCGCCGCCCCGCACGCCGCGCCCGCCGCCGCGCCCGCCGCCCTGCCCGCCGTCAACATGGAGGCCACCGTCCTCGCCGCGCAGATCGACCCGCGGCGCGCCGACGACACGCTCACCCCGGGCGCGAAGGCGTCCGTCCTCGCCGTCGAGCAGGCGCTGCAGGCCAGGAACCTCCTGGACGCCCGCTGGGTGGACGGCTACTTCGGCACCGAGACCGTCGCGGCATACGCGGCCTACCAGCGCTCCCTCGGATACAGCGGCCTCGCCGCGAACGGGCTGCCGGGCGCGACGTCGCTCGCCAAGCTCGGGGAGAACCGCTACACCGTCACCAACAAGATCAGCCCGGGCGCGAAGGTGCAGCGCGACGGGTACACGGTCGACGCCCGCACGCAGGCGATGCTCGCCGAGGCCGAACGCCTGCTCGGCTTCAAGATCGTCCTGTCGCAGGGCTCCTACAACCCCGGCGGCGACCCGTCGTCCGCCGGCACCCACGACGGCGGCGGAGTCGTCGACATCAGCGTCACCGGGATGTCCGCCGCCACCCGCACGTCCGTGGCGCGCGCGCTGCGCCAGGTCGGGTTCGCGGCGTGGGTCCGCAACCCGAACCAGGGCGACTGGCCCTGGCACATCCACGCCGCGGCGATCAACGACACCGACCTGTCCAGCCAGGCGCAGCACCAGACGGGCGACTACTACCTCGGCCTCAACGGCCTGGCCGACCGGGGCGCGGACGACGGGCCGCGCGTCCCGATCCAGACCTGGGAGGAGTACCAGCGCACCCACTGACCGGGCGCGCCCACCGGGCCAGGCATCTCCACACCCCCTATCGAAAGAGGAGACCATGCCGCACCTGAAGAAGACCCTGACGTTCGCCGGCGCAGCGCTGGCCCTCACCGCCCCCCTGGTGGCCTCCGTTTCGCCCGCTTACGCGGCGGGCCGCGACGGGGTCTGCGACAGCGGTGAGTTCTGCTACTACTACAACAGCAACGAGGCCGGTTCGATCTCCGACTTCACCACCTCGATCGGCGACTACGGCACCACCCAGCCCTCCTGCTACGACTTCAAGAGCGCCGGAAGCGGCCAGGGCGTCTGCGTGAAGAACAACGCGGCGTCGGTGTGGAACCGCACGAGCCACACGGTGCGGGTCTACTACAACAGCAATTACGGCGGCGCCTACCAGGACTTCGCGGCCGGCGCGAAGGGCAACCTGAACACCACGCTGAAGAACAACAACGCCTCGCACCAGATCCTCGACGGGTCGGGGCAGACGCCGCGCAACGACTACGACGGGAACGCGCGCGGGTTCGCGCAGAACAACTGCACCGCGTTCGCGGCGTGGCGGATCGCGAGCCGGCTCGGCGTCCCGAACTTCTCCAACTCGTGGAAGACCACCTGGGGCAACGCGGGCACCTGGGACGACGCCGCCCGCCGGGTCGGCGTGACGGTCAACAAGACCCCGTCCGTCGGCGCGATCGCCGTCAACGACGTCCACAAGGTCGGCCACGTCGCCTACGTGAACAGGGTCTACTCCGACGGCTCGTTCGACGTCGAGGAGTACAACTGGAACAACCCGCTCGCCTACGGCACGCGTTCGCACGTGCACGTGAGCACCGCCCAGGCCGACTTCCAGTGGATGCTCCACTTCTGAGAGGCGGCCGGAAATGGCGATGCGCGCACGAGTGGCCGGCCTGCTGACCGCCGTGGTGACGGTGCTGGCCGGAGTCGTGGTGGTGGCCGGACCGGCGTCCGCGGCGTCCCGTGACGGGGCCTGCGACAGCGGCGAGTTCTGCTACTACTTCAACAGCGACGAGGCCGGTTCGGTCTCCGACTTCACCAGCTCCCTGGACGACTACGGGACGACCCAGCCGACCTGCTACGAATTCAAGGGCGCCGGGAACGGTCAGGGCGTCTGCGTGAAGAACAACGCGGCGTCGGTGTGGAACCGCACGAGCCACACGGTGCGGGTCTACTACAACAGCAACTACGCGGGTGCCTACCAGGACTTCGCCGCCGGGGCGAAAGGCAACCTGAACGCGACGCTGAAGAACAACAACGCCTCGCACCAGATCCTGGTGTCGCAGCCCAGCGGGTGCAAGACCGACGGGTCCAACACCACGCTGCCGTCCTCGATCCTGGTGTACCGCGTGAGCCTCGGCCGCGTGGACCGGGTGGACTTCAAGACCTACGTCAAGAACGTCCTCCCGAACGAGTGGATCTCGAGCTGGCCGAGCGCCTCGCTGGACGCCGGGGCGATGGCCGTCAAGAGCTACGCCTGGTACTGGGCGCTGCACTCGACCCGGAAGACCTCGGGCGGCGCGTGCTACGACGTCCGGGACGACACGGGCGACCAGGTGTACCGGCCGTCCTCGGCGGTGTCGTCGACGTCCGCGGCCGTCGACCGTACGTGGTCGACGCGGATGACCCGCAGCGGCAACATCCTGATCGCGCACTACTGCTCCACCACGACCGCCTGCGGCGCCTGGGTGGACGGGAACTGGATGTCGCAGTACGGCTCGCGTGACATGGCGAACGCCGGCTCGGACTTCCGGGCGATCCTCCGCCACTACTACCGGGACATCGTCCTGTCCTGACGCTCTCCCGCTCGCGGCGGGGCACCGGCGATCCGGCCGGCGCCCCGCCGCTTCGCGTCCGGGGTCAGCCGTGCGCGGCGGTCGGCGACGGCGACGGCGACGGCGCCGCCGGGCCGTCCGCCGGCTCCTCGGTCGGCTCGGGGCCGACGAAGAGCATCACCTGGCCGTCCGCCCACGGGACGGCGTCGTGGACGTACCAGTTCCCCGGCACCTGCCCCGGGTAGCGGACCTGGCTCTCGTTGCCCACCATCACCCGGTACTCGGGGACGGTGATGTTCCGCTTCTTCAGCGCCGCCAGCACCTCGGACACGTGCCGCTTGCGGTACACCATCCCGTGCATGGCCTCGCCGCGCGCGTCCGCCTGGGCGGTGCTCTCGTATTGCTCGCCGTGCCGCGCCGCGCGCCCGAACACGATCGTCGCGGTGCCCGTGTAGCCCTCCCGGATCCGGACGCCCACCGTGCAGTCGTCCCCGCCGCTCGCGACCTCGCAGGCCCCCTTGACGCGGATCTCGGTGACGTCGTCGGGACGTGCCGTGGCGCCGGTGTCCTCCATCACGACGGTGCCCACGATCGACGGCGAGACGGGCACCAGGCTCAGGTTGACGTGCAGCCCGTGCGCGGCGAACTCCTGCTTGTACCGCGCCGGGTCGGCGTATGGGTCGCGGATCCGCACGTCGATGTAGCGGCCCTTGCGGGTGAAGCTGAGCGCGGCGGCGAGCTGCACCCGCGCGTGCGTGCCCGCGGTCGGTGCGCTGCCGGACGGCGCGGGCCGCCCCGGAGCGCCGGAGCCCCCGGACTGCCCGGCGAGCACGGCGGCGACCGCCGCCGCGGCGACCCCCGTGGCCAGCAGCGGAAGCCCGATCGCGAGGCGGCGGCGCGCGCGGCGCGGGGCCGTGACGGCGTCGGGCCCGGCGGCGGGCCCGGCGGCGGGCTCGGCGGCCTCGGCGGGCGCGGCGGTGATCCGTCCGGCCAGGTCGGCGGCCGCCTCGTCGGAGAGCAGCTCGGCGGCGCGGGCGTCGGTGACGGTGGCGAGGCGGCCGATGAGCGGGTCGATGTCGTGGTTCATGCGCGTTCTCCGTTGATGACCGCTGCGGGCATGGCGTGGGCGTTCGGGGCCTGCGCCCCCTGCCGGTCCAGGGCGCGGGCGAACCGGCGGCGGGCCCGGTGCAGCCGGATCCGCACCGCGTTGCGCGAGCAGCCGAGCACCGCGGCGATCTCGCCGTGGTCCAGGCCCTCCCAGCCGACCAGCGACAGCAGCTCCCGGTCGTCGCCGGACAGCTCGCCGAACGCCGCGGCGATCGCGGCGAGCTCCCCGTCCGGCGGCGGGACGCGGTGCCCCGCGAGGTCGGTGCGCAGCCGTCCCGCGAGGTCGCCGACCAGCGCGGACCGGCGGCGCTCGCCCCGGTGGTGGTTCGCCAGCACGCGGCGCGCGACGCCGTACAGCCACAGCCGGGCCGCGTCGCCGGGAGGCACGTCGTCCAGCCGCCGCCAGGCGACCAGGAACGTCTCGGCGAGCACGTCGGCCGCGTCCTGCGGGTCGGCCGTGCGGCGCAGCGCGTAGCCGAGGATCCCGGCGCGGTGGGCCGCGTAGATGTGCTCGAAGCGGCGCCGCCGCTCATCGGGCGGGTGTGGTGCCTCCGGGCTGGCTGACACGTGACTTCCTCTCGCCGTACGGACCGGACGCCCACCACATGTCCGTCACAGCGCGAGCATTTCACCGCCCGCGGCCCGCCGCCCGGTGCCCGCGCCTTCCGCGCGGCCGGGCGCCGGACCTCTACAATTCCGCGGGTGGCCGCCTTTCACGATCATGATGCGTTCGAGGGCCTGGACGTCTCGGCCCTGCCTCCGCGCCAGCAGCGGATCCTGGCCACGATCCGGGACTGGGTCGTCCGGTACGGGTACCCGCCGAGCACCCGGCAGATCGGCGACGCCGTCGGGCTGCGGTCCGCGTCGTCGGTGTCGCGGCACCTCGCGAGCCTGGAGGACAAGGGCTTCCTGCGCCGGGGCGCGGCCGTGGCCCGCCCGATCGACGTGCGGTCCTTCCTGCGGGACGCCCCGGACGAGGCGCCCGCCGGCGACGCGGTGCCCGTCCCGGTCGTCGGCGACATCGCCGCCGGCGCGCCGATCACCGCCGAGCAGCACGCCGACGACGTCCTGGCGCTGCCCCGCGAGCTGGTCGGGCGCGGCACCGTGTTCGCGCTGCGGGTGCGCGGCGACTCGATGATCGACGCCGCGATCTGCGACGGCGACACCGTCGTGGTCCGGCAGCAGCCCGAGGCGCACTCGGGGCAGATCGTCGCCGCGATGATCGACGGCGAGGCCACCGTGAAGGTCTACCGGCGCCGCGGCGGGCACGTCCTCCTGGAGCCCCGCAACCCGGCGTACGACGTCATCGACGGCGACCGCGCGGTCATCCTGGGCATCGTCGTCTCGGTCCTCCGCAGCGTCTGAACCGGCACCCTCAGGGGGAGACGACGGTGCGGGCCCAGGCGTAGTCGGGCTTGCCGACGGGGGTGCGCCGCACGGCGTCCACGAAGCGGTAGAGGCGCGGCACCTTGTAGCCGGCGAGCCGCTCCCGGCAGTGCGCGATGAGCGCCTCCTCGCCGGCGGGCGTCCCGTCCGCCCAGGTCACGACGGCGGCGACGCGGTGCCCGAACCTCGGGTCGGCGGCGCCCACGACCACGGCGTCCGCGACGGACGGGTGGCCGCGCAGGACCGTCTCGACCTCCTCCGCGAACACCTTCTCGCCGCCGGTGTTGATGACCAGCAACCCGCGGCCGAGCAGCGTGACGGTGCCGTCGTCCTCGACGCGCGCGTGGTCGCCCTGCAGCGCCCACCGCGTGCCGTCCGGGTCCCGGACGAACGTCGCCGCGGTCTTCGCCTCGTCGCCCCAGTACGCGAGGGGGATGTGGCCGGTGCGGGCCACCAGCCCCTCGGCGCCGGGCGGCACCGGCCGCAGGTCGTCGCCGAGGACCGCGAAGCCGGCGGCGAGCCGGAAGCGGCCGTCGCCCTCGCTGACGCCCATCGCGCCGGTCTCGGTGCCGCCGAGGTTGTCGGAGATGTAGACGCCGGGCAGCGCGGCCGTCAGCCGCTCCTTGACCCCGGACGACAGCGGCGCGCCGCCCGACCCGAACCCGAAGATCTCCAGGTTCGGATGCCGGCCGGTGGCCAGCTCGTCCGCGACGGGCCCGGCCATCCCGTTGCCGACCAGCATGAACACCTGGCTGCGCTCGCGGGCGGCCAGCTCCAGCGCGGCCCGCGCGTCGAAGTGCCGCCCCGTCCACAGGATCGCTGTGCCGCCCGTGGTGAGCGCGATCAGCGTCATCCACTGGCCGCCGCCGTGCATCAGCGGGGCATGCACCTGGACGCGCAGCGGCTCCCGCTCCGCGCATCCGGCCAGCTCGTCCGGGTCCGAGATGACGGACCCGCCCCCGTAGGCGCCGCCGCCGAGGGCCGCGAAGAACAGGTCCTCCGACCTCCAGAGGACGCCCTTCGGCAGGCCGGTGGTGCCGCCGGTGTACAGCAGGTAGGGGTCGTCGGGCGAGCGCGGTCCGAAGTCCCGGCCGGGCGACGCGGCGGCCAGCGCCTTCTCGTACTCGGCGTCGGCGGGCGGCCCGTCGCCGTCGTCGATGGCGACGGTGTGCCGCAGCTCCGGCAGCCGTCCGCGGTCGACGCCGCCCAGCAGGGACCGTTCGGCGACCAGCGCGACGCAGCCCGCGTCGCCGAGCAGGTGCGCCAGCTCGCCGGCGACGTACCGGTAGTTGACGTTGACCGGCGCCGCGCGGAGCTTGAAGCAGGCGAGCATCGTCTCGACCCATTCCGCCCGGTTGTAGGCCAGGATCCCGACGTGGTCGCCCGGCCTCACGCCCGCGCCGGCGAGGTGGTGCGCCATGCGGTTCGCGCGCGCGTCCAGCTCCGCGTACGTCAGCCGGACAGCCCCCGCGACGAGCGCGGTGCGGTCCGGGCAGGCGTCGGCGACCACCTCGAAGAGGTCCGCGAGGTTGAGGCAGCGCGTCACGAACGCGCCCCCCGGACCAGCCGTCCCGGCAGCTCGCCGGTGTGCTCGCCGTCCGCGAAGACCTGCGTCCCGGAGACGAACGTGGCGAGGTACCCGTCGGCCCGCTGCACGAGCCGCCGCCCGCCCGCGGGCAGGTCGTACAGCATCTCGGGGCGGCGGTTCGCGACGCGGTCGAAGTCGATGAGGTTGAGGTCGGCCTTCTTGCCCGGCGCGATGACGCCGCGGTCCTCCAGCCCGTACAGCCGGGCCGTGTCGCGGGTCATCAGCCGCACGACATGCTCCAGCGGCAGCTTCTCGCCGCGCCGACGGTCCCGCGCCCAGTGGCTCAGCATGGTCGTGGGCAGAGACGCGTCGCAGATGAACCCGCAGTGCGCGCCGCCGTCGCCGAGCCCGAGCACCGCGCGCGGATGGGTGAGCATCTCGCGGACGGGGTCGAGGCTGCGCTCGGAGTAGTTCAGCAGCGGCAGCAGGAGCAGGTTGCGGCCCTCGTCCTCCAGCAGCAGGTCGTACAGCGTCTCCAGCGGGTCGCGCCCGGTCGCGGCGGCGCGGGCCGCGACCGACTCGTCCGGCGCGGGCTCGTAGTCGGGACGGTCGCCGTCCAGCGGGAACAGCCGGTCCAGGCAGCCGCGGACCATGGCGGCGAGCAGGTCCTCCTCGGGCGGCCGCTCGGCGAGGATCCGCGCGCGGACGTCCGGGTCCCGCATCCGCCTCACCCGCTCCGGCAGCGGCAGCAGCGCCAGCTCCGACACGTACGTCGGATGGTCGCCGAACGCGTGCAGCGTCTCCAGCCCGATCAGCATCCCGAACGGCCGGCCCGCCACCTGCGGATACAGGTGCGCGTCCGTTCCGGCCGACAGGCTCATCAGCTCGCGCCACAGGTCCGGCGCGGCGTCGACCTGCAGCAGCGCGAACGACACCGGGCGGCCGGTCGCCTCCGCGAGCCGCCGCATCCACCGGACCTCGTCCGGCGGGGCGTTGACGTCCTCGCCGGCGGCGCCGACGGGCGCGATCTCGTACACCCCGGCGCCCAGCTCGCGCAGCGCCTCGCCGATCCCGAACAGCTCGTCCTCGGCCGCGAACGTTCCGGGCACCGGCTCGCCGTCGATCGCGCGGTGCGCGAGCGTGCGGGACGTGGAGAAGCCCAGCGCCCCGGCCGCCACGCCCTCCTTGACGATCGCCTTCATCGCGGCGATGTCGTCGGCGGTGGCGGGCTCGTTGCGGGCGCCGCGCTCGCCCATCACGTACGCGCGGACGGCGCCGTGCGGGACCTGCGTGCCGAGATCCATGGTCCGGGGCGTGCGGTCCAGCGCGTCGAGGAACTGCGGGAAGCTCTCCCACTCCCAGGTGATGCCCTCGGCGAGCGCGCTGCCGGGGATGTCCTCGACGCCCTCCATCAGCCCGATCAGCCAGTCGTGCCGGTCCGGCCGGGCGGGGGCGAAGCCGACGCCGCAGTTGCCCATGACCGCCGTGGTGACGCCGTGCCAGGACGACGGCGCCAGGATCGGGTCCCAGGTGGCCTGCCCGTCGTAGTGGGTGTGGATGTCGACGAAGCCGGGGGTGAGGACCGCGCCGTCGGCGTCGACCGTGCGGCGGCCGGGGCCGGCGCCGGGGCCGACCGCGGTGATCCGGTCGCCGCTGACGGCGACGTCGGCGGGGTAGGGAGGGGCGCCGGTGCCGTCCACGACGCGGGCGTTCCTGATCACGAGATCGTCCATGGGGTCACTCCTCGCGGCGCGTCGGACCCTTTGAGACTTATGTCTAGATCGGCGTCTAGCCCCGAACAAGCGATTGGCCGGTTCCTGCCATCGTGCCGCCGCGCCTCACCCCCGGCAAGAGCCTCGGGCGACGGACCGGTGGCTCACGTGCCCTGGACGGCGCGGGCCACCTCCTCCGGATGCGTGATCTGCGGGTGGTGGCTCGCACCGGCGATGACCGTCACGGTGACCTGGGGAAGCGCGTCCAGCAGGGCGCGTCCCTCGGGCGTGAGCGGGTCGTCGGCGCCGACGATGACGTGCACGGGCCCCGCGTGGCGGCGCAGCCCGGCCGCGAGCTCGTCCCGCCAGCTCGGGTCCGCTGTTGCGGCGAGGAGCCGGGCGGCGGTGGCGGCGACGGTGCCGCGGCGCAGGTCCGCCGCACTCGACTCCAGTGCCGCCGCGTGCGCCGCCGTGCCGGTCAGCCGCATCGCCAGCGTCTCGGACGACACGCGGCGCAAGTACTGGCGGGTCAGCGATGCCCGGCGAGCGATGCCGGCGGGTGGTGCCTGCAAGAAGAACGGCGACACGAGGGTGAGCCGCTCGACCGCCTCCGGATGGGCGGCGGCGGCCTCGACGGCGGCCGCGGCGCCGATGGAATGCCCCACCAGATGCCGGGCACCGGTCTCTTTCACGAGTGCGGACAGCCAGGACGGCCAGTCGTCGCGGCGCCCCGCGCTCATCCCCAGGCCGGGAAGGTCGACGGCGCGGGCCCGGCCCAGCGCCGCGACGACCGGAGCCCAGGTGTCCGCGTTCACCGGCAGCCCCGGCAGGACCAGCGTCGGGGCGTCCGGTTCGCCGATCTCGAACGTCCGGACTCCGGCAGGCGCGATGAACCGCCGCCCGCCGGCCTCGGGCACGGGCTCGGCCTCGCCGAAGCGGTGCGCCGCCAGGTGGTCGGCCCAGCGGCGGATCGTCGTGGCGGCGTCCGGCATGGCCAGCCCGTGCCGCGCGGCGAACGCGGACGCCGAAGCCGTCGGGTAGCGGTCCTCCGACAGGAACGACAGGGTCTCGGGGTCGGCCTTGGTGAGCCGCTGCGGCAGGCGCCTGACCAGGGCCACCGGGATCCGCGCACGGGGCGCCTTGACCCGGTAGTGCTCCGCGACGAGCGCGAGCAGGTCCGGCAGCGCGGGCGTGCCGTCGTCCAGCGGCCAGTACGCGGTGCCCTCGGCGGCCTCGTCCTCCGGGATCAGCGTCATGAACCGGGCGAGGTAGTCGGCCGCGACCACCGGGACGAACGTCCGCGCGTTCCCCGGCACCGCCGCGAGCGAGCCCGTCCAGAGGTCCCGCAGGGTCGTCGCGAGCCCGAGGTACTGGTCGGACTCGCCGGTGGCGGCGTCCCCGATCACGCTCGGCGGGTTGACGATCGACCAGGGGACGCCGAGCCGCGCCGCCTCCGCCTGGAACACCGCGTCCGCCTCGGCCTTGGACGCCTCGTACGCGCCGAGCGCCCGGTACGTCGCGCGCCGCCGCTCCTCGCTCCACGGGGACGGGTCCTGCCCGCCGACGCGGTAGCCCGAGACGTGCACGAGGCGGCGCAGGCGCGGCAGGCGCGCCGCGAACGCGACGATCGCGCGCACGCCGTCGACGTTCGCGCGGCGCGCCTCGTCCGCCGGCATCCCGAACCGGTAGGCGCCCGCGCAGTTGTGGATCTCGGTGACGTCCTCGCAGCCGTCCTGGATCAGCGACGGTCCGGTGAAGTCGGCGCGCAGGTCGGCCGGGGGCTCGCCGTGCCCGTGCTCGTCCAGCCACCGGACGAGCCGCCGGTAGGACTCCGGGCTCCGGTTGGCCGTGCTGACCCGGGCGCCGGCCCGGCCGAGCGCGAGGACGAGGTGGCGCCCGATGAAGCCGGTCGCGCCGAACACCAGCGCGTGCCTGCCCGCGCCGTCTCTCCGAGAGCTGATCATGAGGTGATAGTAGACCGGTCTACCTATTCGTCAAGCGCGCGGGTGCCCGGCCCCGCCCCTCGGGGCGATGGAAATGGGGGTTTCCCGGCGCGCTCTCAGAAACAGAAAAGGCAGGGAGAACACATCTCCCTGCCACTATCAATCTATAGCGCACAGGGGGGCTTGCGGCAAGACCCCGGTCATACCGCAGAATCTACGGCCGGCCCCGGAACCTGCGGAAATCCGTACGCGCGCGTGCGGCGGAATCGCGCGGAACCGGACGGCCGGAAACGACCGCGATGAACGGGGGAATTCATGTTCGACGTGATCATTGCCGGTGGCGGCCCGGCCGGTATGATGCTGGCCGCCGAGCTGCGCCTGCACGGCGTGCGCGTCCTCGTCCTGGAGAAGAACGCCGAGCCCGCCCCGTACGTCCGGGCGCTCGGCATGCACGTCCGCACCATCGAGGTGATGGACCAGCGCGGCCTGCTGGACCGGTTCCTCGAGCACGGCCGCAAGTACCCGCTCGGCGGCTTCTTCGCCGGCATCACCAAGCCCGCGCCCGACGGCCTCGACACCACGCACCCCTACGTCCTCGGCATCGTGCAGACCATCACCGACCGGCTGCTGGAGGAGCACGCCGCCGAGTCCGGCGCCGAGATCCGGCGCGGCCGCGAGCTGACCGGGCTGAGCCAGGACGGCGACGGGGTGACCGCCGAGCTGGCCGACGGCACCCGGCTGCGCGCCCGCTACCTCGTCGGCTGCGACGGCGGCCGCAGCACCGTCCGCAAGCTGGCCGGCATCGGCTTCCCCGGCGAGCCCGCGAGCAGGGAGACGCTGGTCGGCGAGATGGAGGCGACCGCGGACCCCGAGACGGTCGCCGGCATCGTCGCGGAGATCCGCAAGACCGAGCTGTTCTTCGCCGCCGGGCGCCTCGAGAACGGCCTGTTCCGGGTCATCGTGCCCGCCGCGAGCGTGTCCGAGGACCGCACCGTCCCGCCGACCCTGGAGGAGTTCGCGCGGCAGCTGCGGGCGTACGCGGGCACCGACTTCGGCGTCCACTCCCCGCGCTGGCTGTCCCGGTTCACCGACGCCACCCGGCTCGCCGACCGCTACCGGGACGGCCGGGTCCTGCTGGCCGGCGACGCGGCGCACGTCCACCCGCCGCTCGGCGGGCAGGGCCTCAACCTCGGCGTCCAGGACGCGTTCAACCTCGGCTGGAAGCTCGCGGCCGAGGTCGGCGGCTGGGCGCCGGACGGCCTGCTCGACACCTACGGCGCCGAGCGCCGCCCGGTGGCCGCCGACGTGCTGACCAACACGCGCGCGCAGGGGGTGCTGATGTCCAACGAGCCGGGGCCGCGGGCCGTGCGCCGGCTGATGGCGGAGCTGATGGACTTCGAGGAGGTCAACCGCTACCTCGTCGAGAAGATCATCGCGATCGGGGTCCGCTACGACCTCGGCGGCGGGCACCCGCTCGTCGGCCGCCGGATGCGGGACACCGACCTCAAGCCCGGCCGCCTCTACGAGCTGATGCGCGACGGCCGCGGGCTGCTGCTCGACCGGACCGGCCTGCTCTCGGCCGCCGGATGGGAGGCGCGCGTCGGGCACGTCGTCGACGACCGCCTGGACGTGCCCGCCGCGCTCCTGCGGCCGGACGGGCACGTGGCGTGGGTCGGCGACGACCAGCACGACCTGCACGCTCACCTGCACCGATGGTTCGGCGCCGCCGCCTGAGCCGGCGCTCGGGGCGGCCCGTCCGGACGGGCCGCCCCTCCGCCCCTCAACGGAACGCCGCGACGTTGGCCCGCACCCAGTCCGCGTACGGCCGGGGCGCCCGTCCGAGCACCTTCTCGACGTCCGGGCTGACCCGCCGCTCGGCCGGGGTCGGCGAACCCAGGATCGCCAGGGTCGTCTCCGCCACGTCCGCCGGCATGAAGTCCAGCATCCGCGCCCGCGCCTCGTCCGGGGTCAGCTCCGCGAACCGGACCGGCTCGCCCAGCACCGCCCCGATCGCCTCCGCCTGCTCCCGCGGCGTGATCGCGGCCGGCCCGGTCAGCTCGTAGATCCGCCCGGCGTGCCCGTCCTCGCGCAGCGCCGCGGCGGCGACCTCCGCGATGTCCCGCGGGTCGACGGCCGGCAGCCCGACGTCGCCGAACGGCGCCGCGACGGTCCGCTCCGCGCGCACCGACGGGACCCAGGCGAAGCTGTTGGACGCGAAGTTGCCCGGCCGCAGGATCGTCCAGTCCAGGCCCGACCCGCGCACGGCCTCCTCGATCGCCAGCCCGAGGACGCCGTGCGACGCCGACTCCGGCCGCGTCGCCACCCCCAGCGAGGACAGCAGCACCACCCGCCGGACACCGCCCGCGCGGGCCGCGTCGAGGATCTCACCGAGATCCAGCAGGTGCGCGCTCGGGCCGCCGCTCTGCAGGAACAGGGCGTCGGCGCCGTCGAACACCGGGCGCAGGCTCGCGGCGTCGGCCAGGTCCGCCTTCCGGTGCTCGACCCCGTCGGGGACGTCCGCCTCCGTGACGCCCCGCGACGTCGCGATCACCTTCTCGCCCGCCGCCGCGAGCACCCGCACCAGCGCGCGGCCGACGTTCCCGGTCGCTCCGGTAACAACGATCATGGTCGGTCTCCTGCCGTCCATCCGCTCGAACGAGCGGTCCGTTCCGAACGCCGCCGACGCTAACATCCTGGATATAGTAGGTACCTAGAGGAAAGTGACTACCTCAGAGGGGATCCGCATGGCCGACATGGCATGGGACGCGGGGGCCGACCCGGAACAGGCCTGCCCCATCGCCCCCGTCGTCGACATCGTCTTCAGCCGGTGGACCACCCCGATCCTGTGGACCCTCCACCAGGACGGCCGGCAGCGCTTCGTCGAGCTGCAGCGGCGGATCGCCACGATCACCCCGAAGGTGCTGACCCAGCGCCTGCGGCAGCTCGAACGCGACGGCCTCGTCGTGCGCACCTACCACCCCGAGGTCCCGCCCCGGGTCGAGTACGAGATCAGCGACCTCGGCCGCAGCCTCGCGCCGCTCTTCGCCCACCTCGCCGAATGGGCGTCCGAGAACCTCGGAAAGGTCGATCAGGCCCGCGACGCCTACGACGGCGCCCGCTGAAAGGCCCGCCGCTCAGCGGCACATCGCGTCGATGTGGTCCGGGAAATGCGGGAATTCCGCCTGCGCGTCGCCGACGATCTCGGCGGGCGACCGGTCGCGGCCCGGCGCGTGGCGTTCGGCGATCGCGCGGAAGGCGCCGTTCGGTTCCGCCGCCGAGGCCGGGTCGTCGAACGCCTCGGCGGGCCCGAGCCCGGCCGCGAAGAGCCACAGCAGGTCCCCGAGGTCGCGGGCGAGCACCCCGCACTCGCCCTCCGAGCCGATGTAGACGACGGGCTGCGCCTCGATCGGCGCCCCGGGCCGCACCAGCCAGAAACCGGCGTAGTCACCGGCCCCGGTCTTGCCGAAGAAGCGGAACTCTGCGCCGTCGACCTCCGGATTGCCCGTCCACAGCCGGAACCACCACGCCGTCCGCCCGGGCTCCTCGAACCGCTCGAACGGCTCGAAGTCGCAGCCGCTGGCCTCGTCGGTCTCCTCGTCGTAATCCCACTCGAACCCGACCTCGACCACCGCGGCCAGCGAAGCGGGAAAAGCGAGCCCATCCGGAACATCCGCCACCCTGGAACCCTATTCGATCACCCGGCGGCGGAGCGATGGCCCGACCGGCGCCCACGCCCGCCATGGTCGGTAGGGTTCGGGGGTGGTCGTTGATGGTTTCGAAGTGATCTGCGAGATCGAGCCGCCCGTCCGGCCCGACCTGACGCGGGTGCGGCATCAGATCGGCGTGCTGAGCCCGGTCGCCGACTCGTTCCTGATCCCGGACAACCACATCGGCCGGGCGACGGTGTCGAGCGTGGCGGTCGCGCACGAGGTGCAGGCGATGGGCGCCTCGGGGATCGCGTGCCTGAACTCCCGCGACCGGAACCTGCTGGGATTCCGCCGCGACCTGCTCACGGCCGCGGCGTACGGGGTGGACCGGTTCCTGTTCGTCTACGGCGACAAGCCCACCGCGGGCGGCCGGACGAGCGAGCTGACCGTGCGCGCCATGATCGAGGAGACGCGCGCCGCGGCGGAGGACGCCGCGTTCGCGGGCCATGCGCCGTTCCGCGTCGGCGTCGCCTCCGGCCTGCGCCCGGTCCCCGCGTGGAAGACCCAGGCCGATTTCATGTTCGTCCAGGTCAGCTACTCGCTGGACACCCTGCTGCGCTGGCGGGACAGCGTCCGGCTGGACGTCCCGGTGTACGCGGGCGTGATGGTGCTGGCCAGCGCCGGCATGGCGCGCAACCTGGCCGCCGCGATCCCCGACATCGCCATCCCGGACGACCTCGTCGCGGCGGTCGAGCGCGACCGGGACGCGGGCGTCGACGCCGCGTGCGAGCACGTCCTGGCGATCCGCGACAGCGGCGCCTTCGACGGCGTCCACCTGGTACCGGTCAGCAGATACCGCCAAGTAGCCGCCCGCCTCGAACACCACTTCTGACCCCGATGCCACCGGACAGGGCGTCGGTACTGATCTACAACGACGCGGGCGAGTACCTCCTGCACCTGCGCGACGATGTGCCGGGGATCCTGGAGCCGGGATGCTGGTCGTTCCTCGGCGGTGGGCGCGAACCCGGCGACCGGTCCCTGGAGGAGACCGCGAGGCGGGAATTGAGGGAGGAAGCCGGGCTCGACCTTTCCCTGGTGCCCTTCGCCGTCGTCGGGGCGGACGACGGTGACGCGGCGGCGGTGGTGCAGGTCTTCGCGGGCCGCTGGAATGGTGATCCGGCCGCGCTGCGCCTGACGGAGGGCGTGATGCTGCACTGGTTCGTGCCGGAGGTGCTGCCGCGTCTGAGGGCGAGTGCCTCGACTGTGGAACTGGTCGGACGTCACGCCGAGCAGGTCCGCGGCTCCCTCGTGTCGCGGACGGCCGGGAGCGTGCCGAACATCGTCGGCGTGCACGCGTATCTCGAGAACCGCGACGGGCGGGTGCTGCTCGGCCTGCGCCATCCCGACAGCGCCTTCGGCGGCGGCATGCACCATTTCCTTGCGGGGCATTGCGAGCGGGAGAGCGCTCTTGCGTGCCTGGTGCGCGAAGCGGAGGAGGAGGCGGGCCTGTCGATCGACCCTCGCGATGCCGAGTTCGTCCACGCCGTCCACCTGCTGGACGCGCCCGGCGTGCAGCCGCGCCTTCAGCTGGTGTTCCGCGTCCGGCGCTGGGGCGGCGAGCCGGAGGTCCGGGAGCCGGACCGGTGTTTGAGCTGGGGTTGGTGGGATCCCCGTGAGCTTCCGGCGCGGACCGTGCCCTACACGCGCGCGGCCATTGCCGCGGTCGCGGAGGGGCGGCTCTACTCCGAGGCGGGCTGGGCCTAGGCCGGGCTACGACTGCCGTTCCTGCCGGTGCGGTAGCGGCCTGGGGTGGTGCCTAGGAGGGCGGTGAAGGCCGCGATGAAGCCGCTCGGGTTCGCCCAGCCGCAGGCGTAGGCGACGCGGGTCGTGTCGTGGCCGTCCGCCAGGAGGATGAGCGCGTGGTGGACGCGCAGCTGCGTGCGCCACTGGTAGAAGGTCATGCCGAGCTCGTTGTGGAAGAGCCGGCTGAGGGTGCGGGGGCTGGCTCCGATGCGGTGCCCGAGCTCGGCCAGCGGTGTGGTGTCCGCGGGGTCCTCGCGGAGCAGGCGGGTGATGGCGCGCAGGCGGTCGTCGCGCGGTTCGGGCAGTTGCAGCGGCTGCTCGGGCGCCTCGTGGAGCTCGTCGACGAGGACGCGCCGGAGCCGGGTGCGGGCGCCCGCGGGGCGGTCGTCGCGGTGCGGGCCGGTGAGGGCGAGCAGGATCTCGCGGGCGAGGTCGGAGACCAGGTAGACGGCGGGACGGTCGGGGACGAGCCGGGCGAGGGACGCGGGGAGGAAGACGATCCGCATGTCGGTGCTGCCGTGGGCGCGGTGCTGGTGGGTGAACCCGGCGGGGGTCCATGCGGCCCGGTTCGCGGGGACGATCGACGTGCCCTGTTCCGTGTGCACCGACAGGACGCCGCTGGCCGCGTAGACGAGGTGGCCGCGCGTGTGGGACTGCACCGAGCTGGCCTCGCCTGCGGGCCACAGGTGCGCGCCGCCGGACGGCCACAGGCGGGACGTCGGGCCGGACGGGGGAACTTGGCGGCCAACGGGCATCGGTTGGCATCCTACCGGTGGTCGGCCGCGCTGGATTCCGGTGAGAGTGGACGCATGAGCTGCGGTTTCTCCTCTGCGGAAGGTGATGGGCGATGAGCGCGACGATGCGGGCGGCCGTCTGCGTGAAGGCGGGCGGGCCGGAGGTGCTGGAGGTTCGGGACGTGCCGGTTCCGGTGGTCCGGGACGGGTGGAGCCTGGTGCGGGTGAAGGGCGCGGGCCTGAACCGGTCGGAGCTGCGGACCCGCCAGGGGCATTCGCCGAACGTGAGGTTCCCGCGCGTCCTCGGGATCGAGTGCGTGGGGACCGTGGCGGAGTCGACCGATCCCGCGCTGCCGGAAGGGACGACGGTCGCGGCGGTGATGGGGGAGATGGGGCGCGAGTTCGACGGCGGGTACGCGGAGTACGCGCTGCTGCCGAACGCGCTGCTGATGCCGGTCACCACGACGCTGCCCTGGGACGTCCTGGCCGCGCTGCCCGAGACGTACCTGACGGCGCAGGGCGCGCTCGATGCCCTGGGGGTGGGCGGCGGGCGGCTGCTGATCCGGGGCGGGACGTCGTCGGTGGGGATGGCGGCCCTGTCGATCGCGTCCGCCCACGGTGTCGAGACCGCGGCCACGACCCGGCGCAAGGACAGGATCGACGTGCTGACCGGGGCCGGTGCCGACCATGTGCTCGTCGACGCCGGCGGGTCGCTCGCCGACGACGTCCGGACGATCTGGCCCGACGGCCCGGACCACGTCCTCGACCTCGTCGGGGCCGCCACGGCGGTGGACTCGCTGCGCCTGGTCCGCCGCGGCGGGACGGTCTGCGTGGCGGGCTCGCTCAGCGGCTGGGCCATCCCGGACTTCCAGCCGGTGGCGATGATCCCGTCCGGGACGCGGCTCACGGCCTTCCATAGCGACGACCTCAAGGGCGACGCCGGCGCGGCGCTGCTGCAGCGGATCGTCCGGCAGGTCGAGGCGGGCGTGTACCGGCCCAACGTCGACCGCGTCGTCGGCCTGGAGGAGATCGCCGCGGCGCATCGTCACATGGAGGACGACCGGGCCACCGGGAAGGTCGTCATGATCCCGTAGCCGCCAGGGCAGGATCGCGTCGACCGATGTCGATGGCGGTGACCCTTGCCCGCCGCGGCATGTCAGCCCGCGTCGGCGCGCAGCGCGGCGGCCCGCGCTTCGCCGAGCGCGGCCATCGCCTCCGCGAGCAGCCGCATCTGGGCGGCGAGGTCGCGCTCGGGCTCGGCCTGCAGGGCGACGAAGGCGCCGTCGAACCCGGCGATGCCGAAGTAGTCCAGCTCGTCCGCGACGGCCTGCGCGATCTCCTCGCCCTCCGGCGCGAAGGACGCCGCGATCATCCGGTTCATGTGCGCGCGGCCGTCCTGCCGGACCTGTTCGATGATGCCGTCCACCTCGGCCTCGGCGGCCTCGGTGCTCATGATCAGCAGGAGGTGCAGGCGGAGGAATTCCGGGCGGGCGAGGAACACCTCGCCGGTGCGCAGCAGGTACCACGTCAGCCGCTCGCGCGGGGTGCCGCCCTCCGGGCCGCCCGCCTGCGCGCGCCGCATCGCCGCGAAGAACTCCTCGGCGCCGCGCGCCATGACCGCCGACAGCAGCCCCGCCTTGGAGCGGAAGTGGTGGTACACGGCGCTCTTCGGCAGGCCGGTCTCCCGGCTCAGCACCGACAGGGAGGTGGCGGCGTACCCGCGCTCGGCCATGATCCGGGCCGCGACGTCGAGGATCTCCTCCCGTGACCTGCGGCCACGGCGGTTCCCGATCGTCTCGTCCGCCACGCGTCGAAGCATAGAGGGCCCCGTCCGCCCTGCCCGCCCGGTCGATTCTGCACAGCGGAATTTCGTGGACAGCCTGGCGGAACACATGTGAGGGTGGCCACTGTTGTACCGAACGACCGGTCCAAAACTGTGGACCGGACAGCCGCCCCGGAGCCCGCATGACCCAGCATTTCGACGCCGACGTCGCGATCGTCGGCTACGGACCCACCGGCGTGACCGCCGCGCTGACCCTCGCGAAGCACGGCGTGTCGGTGGTCGCGTTCGAGCGGGACGCCGCCATCTACCCGCGCGCCCGCGCCGTCACCGTCAACGACTGGACGATGCGGATCTTCCAGAGCCTCGGCATCGACGAGCGCATCACCAAGGTGATCGAGCCGCAGCGGGCGTTGCGCTGGGTGACCTACGACGGCACCGAGATCATGCGCGTCGAGCACCCGCCGTCGGCGCTCGGCCCCGGCCCCCGCTTCTACAACATCTACCAGCCGGCCATGGAGGCCGAGCTGCGCGCCTGCGCCGCGGACCACGGCGACCTGATCGACGTCCGCTACGGCGCCGAGGTGACCGCGCTGGAGCAGGACGCCACCGGCGTCACGCTGACGGCGGCCGACGCCGCGACGGGGGAGGAGCGCACCGTCCGCGCCCGCTACGCGATCGGCGCCGACGGCGGCGGCAGCGCCACCCGCGGCATGATCGGCGGCCGCCTGGACGGCGACACGATCGACGTCCGGTGGATCGTCATCGACTGCCGCGTCAAGCGCTGGTGGCCCGACCGCGACCTGCTCACGTTCTGGTCCGACCGGCGGCGCCCGGTCGTCGACATCGCGCTGTCCGCCGGCAACCACCGCTGGGAGATCCCGCTCGGGCCGCACGAGACCGAGGCCGACTTCGCGTCCGAGGACGACGTGTGGCCGCTGCTCGCCGCGCTCGGCGTCACCACCGACGACGTCTCCATCCACCAGTGGGCCTTCTACCGGCACCACACCCGGATGGCCGACACCTGGCGCTCGGACCGCGTCTTCCTCGCCGGGGACGCCGCCCACCTCATGCCGCCGTGGGCGGGCGCCGGGATGCAGACCGGCATGCGGGACGCCCACGACCTGGGCTGGAAGCTCGCCCGCGTCCTCCGCGGCGACCTGGACGAGAGCTGGCTCGACACCTACGAGACCGAGCGGCGGCCGAACGCCGCGTTCTACACCGACCTCGCCGTCCGGCTCGGACGGGTGATCAAGCAGGAGGCGACCCCGGCGGAGATCGAGGAGATGAACCGGGTCCCGGAGGGCACCGTGACGCCGTTCGAGCCGCCGCTGACCGCGCCGCCGGTGCTGGCGGCGGGCCGGATCCGCGGGCCGCTCGGCGACGCGAGCATCGTCGGCCGCATGGTCCCGCAGCCGGTCGCGGGGGACGCGGCCGGCCGGATGGCGCGCCTCGACGACCTGCTCGGCGACGGCTTCGTCCTGCTCGGCGCGGACGTCGACCCTGCCGATCTGCTGTCCGCCGAGGAGCGGGCCGGGTGGGACGCGCTCGGCGCCCGCTACGTCGCGGTCCGTCCGAAGACCGCCTACACGCAGGGGCCCGATGAGCTGGTCGACCTCGACGAGGTCCTGCTGCCGTGGCTGGCCAGGTACGGCGTCCGCGCCGTCGCGGTGCGCCCCGACCGGTTCGTGGCGGCCGCCGACGTCTCCGGCCTCGCCGTCCCCGCCTGACCCGCGCGCCCTCGTCCGACCCGCGCGCCCCCCCGGCCTGACCCGCGCGCCCCCCGGCCTGACATCTGCCGCCCGTACCCGCGGCCCTGAGAGGAAGGAGCACTCCCGATGACCGGAGTCAAGGAACTGGCGTACGTCGTCTACGAGGCGAGCAGCCTCGACGACTGGGAGCACTTCGCCGTGCGGCTGCTGGGCATGCAGCTCGCCGGCAAGACCGCCGACGCCATCGCCCTCCGCACCGACCGGAAGGCCTACCGCTGGCTCGTCCGCCGGGGCCCCGCCGACGACCTGGTCGCCAGCGGCTACGAGGTCGCGGACGGCGCCGCCCTCGACGCGCTCATCGAACGGCTCACGGCCGCCGGCGTCGAGGTCACCGAGGGGGACGCCGCGCTCGCCGCGTCCCGCGAGGTCGACCGGATCGCGGTGACCGCGGACCCGATGGGCAACCGCGTCGAGCTGGTCACCGGCTTCGCCGACGCCGTCGCCCCGTTCCACTCCGACACGCTGCTCGGCGAGTTCGTCACCGGCGCGGGAGGCGCGGGCCACCAGGTGCTGCTGGCGCAGGGCGTCGCACGCGAGACGTACCTGGAGTTCTACGAAGGGCTGCTCGGCTTCCGGATCTCCGATCGCATCGTGGAGGAGCTCGCGCCCGGCGCCGTCGCCGACCTGATCTTCCTGCGCTGCAACCCCCGCCACCACTCCGTCGCGTTCGGCGACATGCCGCACCCGAAGCGGACCCACCACTTCATGATCGAGGTGACCGACGTCCGCGACGTCGGCATGGCCTACGACCGCTGCATGGACGCGGGGCAGCCGTTCGAGATGACGCTCGGCATGCACCCCAACGACCACATGTTCAGCTTCTACGTGCGGACGCCGTCCGGCTTCAGCGTCGAGTACGGCTGGGGCGGCCTGCTCGTCGACGACGACGCCTGGCAGGTCAGGACGCTCGACCGGCTGCACAGCTGGGGGCACCGGCCGCCCGAGGTCGTCGCCGACCTGCTCGCCCGCACCTCCTCCGGAAAGGACGCCCGCTGATGGCGCTCACCCAGGCCGAGGCCGCACGCACCGTCCAGACCAGGGACTGGAAGCTCCGCTACTACGAGGCGGGCGACGGGCATCCGCTCGTCCTGCTGCACGGAAGCGGCCCCGGCGCGACGGGCTGGAGCAACTTCTCCGCCAACATCGAGGCGCTGGCCAGGCATTTCCACGTGTACGCGGTGGACATGCCGGGCTGGGGAGAGTCGGACGCGGCGACCGTCGACCGCCTCGACCACGTGGACGCGGCGATCCAGTTCCTCGACGCGCTCGGCATCGGCAGGGCCGCGTTCGTCGGGAACTCGATGGGCGGGCAGACCTCGCTCAGGCTCGCCACCGAGCACCCGGACCGGATCACGCACCTCGTCACCATGGGACCGCCGGTGGGGCGGATCCCCTCGCTCTTCAGCGCCGGCGACGGCCCGTCCGAAGGCCTCAAGGTCCTCATCGAGGCCTACCGCGACCCGAGCCCCGCGAACATGCGCCGGCTCGTCGAGATCATGTGCTTCGACAAGGCCCGGTTCGCCACGCCGGAGCTGTGTCAGGCCCGCTCGGACGCGGCCCTGGCCCGTCCGGAGCACCTGCGCAACTACGTCGACGGGCTGCCGAAGGGCGCGCCGCTCCCCACCTGGGTCAAGCCCGACCTGCTGCCCGGCATCCAGGTGCCGACGCTGCTCATCCACGGGCGGGACGACCGCGTCGTCCCCTTCGAGAACTCGCTCTACCTGCTCGCCAACATCCCCGACAGCCGGCTGGTGCTGCTGAACCGGTGCGGGCACTGGGCGATGATCGAGCACGCGGACGAGTTCAACCGGCTCGTCACGGACTTCCTCCTCGGCACCTCCTAGCGGGAAGCCCTAGCAGGCAGGGCCCGGTCACCTTCCGGCCGGGCTCGGCTCCGCGGCGCCGTCGGAGGCCGCCTCGGCACTGGTGTGGAGGACATCGCGGGCCTGCTCCGCGGCGCGGAGCAGGTTCTCGCTGACGAAGTCGATGAAGCGGGCCCCGCCTTCGAGGCGCGCGGCCGCGGGCGTGCCGGGGCCGAGGACGGTGACGCCCTGCCGCATCGCCTCCTTGACCTGCACGAGCGCCTGGGCGCTGGCGACCAGCGACTGGTACCAGATGTCGTCGTCGACGATGTAGCGCTCCCGGCGGCCCTCGGCGCGCTCCCGCCGGACGAGGCCCTGCTCCTCCAGGAACGTGATCGACTTGGACACCGATGCCGGGCTGACCTGGAGCCGCCCGGCGAGCTCGGACGCGGTGAGGCTGCCGGAGTCGGTGGCGTAGAGGCAGGCCATCACCCGGGCCATCATCTTGGGCGTCCCCGAGGCCATGAAGACGGTGGTGAGCGTCTCCTCGAACTCGCGCACGGCCTCGGGGTCGCGGCCGTCCGGCTGCGCCGGCGCCTCCGCGCCCCGGGGCGCGGCCTGCCTGCGCTGGCGGGCGCGGCGCTCGGTGGCGCGGTGCGCCAGGTCGGCGCGGTACCCGGCGGGGCCGCCGTTGCGCATCACCTCGCGCGTGATCGTCGACGTCGGACGCTCGAGCCGCCTGGCGATCTCCGCGTAGGCCAGGCCGTCGGCCAGCCCGACCGCGATCTGCTGGCGTTCCTGCTGGGTGAGCCTGCCTCCCGGCATCACGGCCTCCTTCATGCTCCTCGGACGCCCTCACCATAGCGTTCACTCCCCGTCCATTGCAACAAGTCGCACTGCTTCATTGCGTTGATTCTCCAGCCGTTGCAACGAAATCTAACGAACTACCTGCAATGACGCTGCTCTCGCGCAACAGACTCCTTGCTGAGATTGGAAAAGCAACGTAGCGTTTGCGTTGTCAGAAACGAGCGGGCCGCAGGGGCCCGCCCCTTCAGCAAGGAGCAGCACGATGAACACCTTCGCCACCCCCGCCCCGATCACCGCCGCGTTCGACGTCCCGGCCGGCCGCGTGCAGGTCATCGCCGCCGACCGGACCGATACTGTCGTGGACGTCCGCCCGGTGAACCCGGCCAAGGGCCGCGACGTCAAGGCCGCCGAGCAGGCCACCGTCGAGTTCGCCGACGGCGTCCTGCACGTCCGCGCCGCCACCGGCGGCCAGTACTTCGGCGGCTCCGGCTCCATCGAGGTAACGGTGCAGCTGCCCGCCGGCTCGCAAGTCGAGGCCAAGGCCTCCGCCACCGAGTTCCGCGGCGTCGGCCGGCTCGGCGAGGTCGCCTTCGACGGCGCGTACCGGCAGATCAAGATCGACGAGGCTGCGGGTGTCGCTCTCACCGCGACCGACGGCGACGTGGAGGTCGGCCGGCTGAACGGGTCCGCGCGGATCAGCACCGCGCGGGGCGACATCCGCATCACCCAGGCCGCCGGCGGCCGGGTGGAACTGCGCACCCGCTCCGGGGACGTCTCGGTCGGCGCCGCCCCCGGTGTCTCGGCCGCGCTGGACGCCCGCACCTCCTACGGCCGCGTCACCAACAGCCTCAAGAACGACGGCACCACCGGCCTGACCATCGACGCCACCACCGACCACGGCGACATCACCGCCCGCAGCCTCTAACCCCCACCCCCCGCCTCTGTTGAGGAGCCCCCCGATGACGAACTTGGCGATCCAGGCGGAAGGGCTGCGCAAGTCCTACCGCGACAAGAGCGGGGAGAAGGTCGTGCTGTACCTGTGGGCCAAGCACACCTTCAACAAGGCATAACCCCCCATGAACCGGCCGAACAGGGCCGCCAGACCACCCGGTCCGGCGGCCCTGCGCCATTTTCAGGAAATCTTTCGCGGGGCTGTCACAGGTGGGCGGGGTGGCGTGTCTTAGCTGGCGACCGGGTGGTGACCGACGGCCCGGCGGACGAGAGGGGTTCGTGATGAAGGTCGTGGTGATCGGCGGTACCGGGCTGATCGGGTCGAAGGCGGTGCAGTTGCTGCGCGAGCACGGGCACGAGGCGGTGCCGGCGGCGCCGAACACGGGGGTGAACACCCTGACCGGTGAGGGGCTGGCGGAGGTGCTGGAGGGCGCGTCGGTGGTGGTGGACGTGTCCAACTCGCCGTCCTTCGAGGACGAGGCGGTGCTGAACTTCTTCACCACCTCGACCGGCAACCTGCTGGCGGCCGAGCGCAAGGCGGGTGTGGGCCACCATGTGGCGTTGACGATCGTGAACACCGATCGGCGGCCCGACATCGGCTACTTCCGGGCCAAGGTCGCGCAGGAGCGGTTGATCGAGGCGTCGCCGGTCCCGTTCTCGCTGGTGCACGCGACGCAGTTCTTCGAGTTCGGGCGGCGGATCGCCGACGAGGCGGCCGCCGGGGGCGACACCGTTCCGATGCCGCCGGTGCTGTTCCAGCCGATCGCGGGCGCGGAGGTGTCGGCGGTGGTGGCGCGGACGGCGGCGGGTGCGCCGTTGAACGGCCGGATCCAGATCGCCGGTCCGGAGGTGTCGCGGATGGATGAGTTCTTCCGCAAGGCCCTGGCGGCGTGGGGCGATCCGCGCGAGGTGGTGACCGATCCGCACGCGCACTACTTCGGCGCCGAGATGCGCGAACGCGACCTGGTCCCCGACGAGGGCGCCGCGACCCTCGGCGAGATCACCTACACCGACTGGCTGGCAGCGAACCCCGCCAAGTGACACCCGGCCGGCGCCGCGACGGCGTCCGGCCGGGCGGCCATCCCGACGAACCGTGTGCGGAGGACAGATGAGCACGCCGACCGGCGACGAGTTCGAGATCGAGTTCGAGGCGGAGGTCGAGGCCGAGCTCGACCTGGCCGAGTCGAGCGACCCGGGCCGGGTGGCGGAGCTGCCGGCCGAGGAGTGGCTGTTCGACCCGGCCGACGTCGAGCGGGAGGAGGTCGAGCTCCGCAACCTCCTCGGCGCGGCCCGCACGCCCGGGCGGCGGCAGACCCCCGCCGCCGTCCCGCCGCCGGGGATCGCCACGATCGATGATCTCCGCGAGCACCTGCAGTGGGCGATCGAGCTGGAGCATGCGACCCTGCCGCCGTACCTGTGCGCGCTCTACTCGCTCGACCCGGAGCGCAACCCCGAGGCCGTCGAGGCGGTGGCGGGCGTGTTCATCGAAGAGATGCTGCACCTGACGCTGGCGGCGAACCTGCTCAACGCCGTCGGCGGCAGCCCGCGGCTGGACGCGCCGGAGTTGCTGCCGCCGCATCCCCGGCGGCTGCCGCACGCCGCGCCGTCGCTGGAGCTGTCGCTGCTGCCGTTCGGTGACGAGGCGCTGGAGATGTTCCTGCGCCTGGAGCAGCCGGCGCCGCCCGGCGCCCCGGCCGAGGGCGACGGCTACGAGACGATCGGGCAGTTCTACGACGCGATCGAGGCGGGGCTGCGCGGCCTGTGCGACCGGCTCGGCGAGGCGGCGGTCTTCGCCGGTGACCCGGCCCGCCAGATCGGCGCCGCGCACTTCCGGCACACCGCCGGACGGATGATCGCCGTCACCGACCTGGCCTCGGCGCTGGCCGCGCTGGAGGAGATCGTCGAGGAGGGGGAGGGCACGTCCCGCGGCGCGGTCTGGGACGGCGACCCCGACGTCCACCATCCCGACCGGGACGAGGTCGCCCACTACTACCGCTTCCAGGAGCTCAGGACGGGCCGCCGCTACCGCCGCGGCGACACCCCGCGGTCCGGGCCGACCGGCGAGCCGGTCGGGGTGGACTTCGCCGGCGTCCTGCCGATGCGGCCCAACCCGAAGATCGCCGACCATGCGCCGGGCAGCGCGATCCGTACCGCGCAGGAGGAGTTCAACCGGACCTACTGCACCCTCCTGCACCTGCTGGAGCAGGCGTTCAACGGCAGCCCGCGGCTGCTCGCGGTCGCCGTCGCCACGATGTACAGGCTGAAGGCGCAGGCCCAGGCGCTGATGCGGACGCCCGACGGCGACGGCACCACGGCCGGTCCGACGTTCGAGTACGTCCCGCCGCAGGAGCGCGGATGGGCCGCCGGTGACGAGCCGCAGCGCGTCAACGTGCTCCCCGACGGCCCGTACCTGGTCTACGGCGGCGTCCCGCTCCGCCGCAAACTCAAGATCGTCTCCGCCGACGACAACGCCGCGCTCACCTGGCAGACCGGCGACCCGCTGCCGACCGAGCCCGTCTACGCGCTGTGCCGCTGCGGCCATTCGCGGTCCAAGCCGTTCTGCGACGGGACGCACGGCCGGATCGGGTTCGACGGCACCGAGACCGCCGACGTCCGGCCCTACCAGGAGCTGCAGCACGTGCACGACGGGGTGGACATCTCGGCGCAGCGCGTCGGCGAGCTGTGCATCCACGCCGCGTTCTGCATCGGGCGCACCCGGCCGATCGCGGAGATGCTCGCCGAGACCGGCGACAGCGACGTCCGCTCCAACGTCATGGGGCGGATCGAGCGCTGCCCGTCCGGCTCCTACAGCTACGCCCTGCGGCGCGGCGGCGAAACCATCGAGCCCGACCTCCCGCCCGCCATCTCCGTCCTCGAAGAGGAGGACGGCCTGGCCAGCGCGCTGTGGGTGACCGGCGGCGTGCCGGTGCACCGCGCGGACGGGCGGCCCCTAGAGACCCGCAACCGCATGACCCTGTGCCGCTGCGGGCATTCCTCCGGCAAGCCGCTCTGCGACGGAACCCACCGCAAGATCGACTTCCGCGAGGAGGCGCCCGGCCCGGCCGGGACCGCTCCGCTCGCAGGACGCGGCGACGCATGATGGGCTGGTGCTACCGGACCGCCCCGCGATCCGGAATGGGGGCGACCATGGTGGCGGACGGCGAACCGGCGCACGACGACCCGCAGGCGGACGACGACGCGGTGGCACCCGGCGGCGCGGAGGCGGCGGGCGATCTCGAGTGCGCCGCGGCGGTCTTCGCCGAGGTGCGGCCGCGGCTGTTCGGCATCGCGTACCGGATGCTCGGCAGCGTCGCCGAGGCCGAGGACCTGGTGCAGGACGTCTGGCTGCGCTGGCAGACCTACGACCGCGCCGCCGTGGCCGACCCCGCGGCGTTCCTCGCCACGACGGCGACGCGGCTGGCGATCAACGTCCTGCGGTCCGCGCGGGTCCGGCGCGAGACCTACATTGGCCCTTGGCTGCCCGAGCCCGTCGACACCGGCGCCGACCCGCATCTCGGCGCCGAACGGGGCGAGGCGCTCAACCTCGCGGTGCTGATGCTGCTGGAGCGGCTGTCGCCGACCGAGCGCGCCGCCTACGTCCTGCGGGAGGCGTTCGACTATCCGTATCCGCAGATCGCCGCCATCGTGCAGGTCGGCGAGGCGGCGGCGCGGCAGCTCGTCAGCCGGGCCCGCAAGCACCTGCGGTCCGAGCGGCGGGCGCCGGTGACGGGCGCGGAGCAGCGCCGGCTGCTGGCCGCCTTCGTCGCCGCAGCCCGCGCCGGCGACCTCGCCGCCCTGGAGGACCTCCTCGCGGCGGACGCGGTCAGCTACTCCGACGGCGGTGGCGCGGCCCGGGCGTCCCGCTTCCCCGTGGTGGGGGCGTTCCGCGTCGCCAAGTACGTCAGGGCGTTCGCGGACCGGTTCTGGGACGGCGTCGAGGTGGAGTGGGCGACCGTGAACGGGCAGGCCGCCGCCCTGCTCCGGCGCGACGGCGCGACCTTCACCGTCCTGACCGTCGACGCGTCCGAGCAGGGCATCGGCCGGATCCTGTGGATGATGAACCCCGCCAAGATCACCGCCGCGTCCGGCGGCCGCTCCCCGGACGGGCGGCGGTGACCGGCCCGGACGGGACGGTGTCGCTGGCGGAGATGCTCGACGAGCGGCGGCACCTGCTGGACATCGCGGAGGGGATGTTCGGCGCGGACGCGGCCGACCGGATCGTCCACGAGACGTACCGCCGCTGGTACGCGCTCGACGACGCGGAACGCGCGGCCATCGCGGTGCCCCGGGCATGGCTGACGCGGGTGGCGGGCGGGATCTGCCTGGGCCTGCTCGCCGGCGGCGTCCGCGTCCGCGGCGGCGGCGACGCCGTGCCCGTGCCCGTGCCGGAAGAAGCGGATCGCCGGCCGCCGTCCGGGCGCCCCGCGGTCGATCCCGTCACCGCGTGGCTGCGGCGCCACCCCGAGAGCGACCAGTCCGACGCGGCCCTGCTCGCGAGGCACGACCGCGTGGTGCGCCGGTTCGCCGCCGCGTGCGGTGCCGGGGACACGGCGGCGCTGAAGGACGTCCTGGCGGGCGACGCGATGGTGGTCAGCGACGGCGGCGGCAAGGTCCGCGCCGCCGCCCACCCGGCCCACGGCGCGGACGCCGTCGCCCGCTTCATGACGGCCCTGCTGGCCGGACGGCCCCGGACCGGCGTGACCGTCCGGTCCGTCAACGGCCGCACGGGACTCCTCCTGCACCGGACGGGACGGGCCGTGGCGGTGGTGGGCGTCAGCACCGCCGGCCCGGCGGTCACCGCCGTCTGGATCACCCTGAACCCGGACAAGCTGCGGCGCTGGCACGCTAGTCGGCCGGGACGGTCGTGACGACCTTGCCCTGCGCGTTCGCCGCGAGGTAGCCGCCCCCGTAGTCGTCGGTGAGGTACACCATCATGGTCGGCCGGTCCCCGTTGAAGGCCCAGGACGCCCTGATGATCACGTACTTGTTCGTCGGCTTCGGCACCTTCAGTGTGCGCGCGGCGCGGCTCATGAGCGCCGGGAGGGCGTCCCAGTTGAAGCCGTTGAGGTTCACCTTCGCGTCGTCGGTGACGCCGATGCTGGGACGCGCCTTGACGGCGGCGTCGGCGCCCTTCTCGTAGGTGTAGTTGTCGAACGCGCCGCGGCGGCCGCGGACCGGCGCGTCGGCGTTCGCGCGGTCCGCGTAGACGGTCATGCCCGCGAACTGCCGGGACCCCGACGCCGCCTCGAACTTCTTGATCACGTTGCGGATAGCGGCCGGGGTGAGCAGGGTCTTCGGTCCGGTGGCGGCCTTGCCCGGGCCCTCCGCGTCGTAGGGGGTGACGGTGCCGGACGGGAGGCCCGCGCCGGCGTCCGCGCCCTCGGCCTCCTTGAGCAGCCTCGGGACGAAGATGACGGCCGTCACGAGCAGTACCGCCGCCACGCAGGCCACGGGCACGACGATCGCGCCGACGATCAGCCCGGTCCGGCGGCGCCGCCGCACGGGCGCCGAGGCCGCGGTCCCTGAGAACCCGCTCGGGTTCGTCCCGGGGCCGACCGGGTGGACGGGCGGCGGGGGCGGCAGGGGAGGCGCCGGGTTCTGCCGGGCGTCCGCCGCCTGCGCCAGCAGATCGTCCAGCTCGGACGCCGTCGGCCGGGCCGCCGGGTCGGGCACCAGCAGTGCTTGCAGTGCGCGCGCGAGCGGACCGGCGTGCTGCGGCGGCGGGATCCGGGCGGCCATGACCGCCGCCAGCGTCGCCACGGCCGTCGGCCGGCGCAGCGGGTTCCGGCCCTCGACCGCCACGTACAGCAGCAGGCCGAGCGACCACAGGTCCGACGCCGGGTCCCCCTCGCGTCCGTGCAGCCGCTCCGGCGCGATGTACTCCGGCGACCCCACCAGCCCGCCGGTGGCCGTGACCCGCGACGCCTCCTCCAGCACCGCGATCCCGAAGTCGGTCAGCACCGCCGTGCCGTCCGCGCGCAGCAGGACGTTCGCGGGCTTCACGTCGCGGTGGCAGATGCCCGCCGCGTGCGCGGCGCGCAGGGCCGCCAGGATCCCGCGCCCGATCGCCGCCGCCTCCGCGGGCGGCAGCGGCCCGTCCGCCAGCCGGTCCTGCAGGGACCGCCCCGGGACGAGTTCCATCACGAGCCACGGGTGCGGCATGTCGGGCGAGTCCACGATGTGATGGATGGTCACCACGTTCGGATGGTGGAGCCGGGCCAGCGCGCGCGCCTCCCGCATCACCCGCTCGCGCATCATCTCCGCGACGGACGGGTCGTCCTCCGCCGCGTCGCTTCCGGCGAGCCGCACCTCCTTCAGCGCGACCTCGCGGTGCAGGGCCAGGTCGAACGCGCGCCAGACCGTCCCCATCCCGCCGCTGCCGAGCCGTCCCCGCAGCTCGAAGCGCCCGTCGATCACCGTCTGCCCAGAGGTCACGCCGGACAGCCTAGAACCACTGATCGTCAGGAAGACGGTCGAATCGGACGACAGCTCGCGCGCCCGTCCTGCCTCGTGCCCGCCTGCCGGGCGAGCGCGGCGGGCATTCACCACCCGGGCCGTTCGGCGGACAATGGCGGGATGGCGGTCAACTTCGGTCCGACGGCGCACGATTACGCGAGATACCGGACGGAATTTCCGTCCGACCTGTTCGTCAGGCTGGCCGCCCTCGGAGTGGGGCTGCCCGGCCAGCGCGTCGTGGACGTCGGAACCGGGACCGGAGTGCTCGCGCGCGTGTTCGCTGCGGCCGGCTGCACGGTGGTCGGGGTCGATGTCGCCCCAGAACTGCTCGCGGAGGCCGAGCGGCGCGACGCGGCAGCGTCCGAGCGGCGCGGCGTCGGGGCGTCCGAGCGGCGCGGCGTCGGGGCGTCCGAGCGGCGCGGCGCCGGGGTGTCCGAGCGGCGCGGCGCCGGGGTGTCCGAGCGGCGCGGCGCCGGGGTGTCCTACCGGCGGGCTCCGGCGGAGGACACCGGACTGCCCGGCCAGGCGTGGGACGTGGTCAGCGCGGGCCAGTGCTGGCACTGGTTGGACCGTCCGCGCGCCGTCGCCGAGGCGCGTCGCCTGCTCGTCCCCGGCGGCGCGCTGGTCATCTGCTACCGCGACTTTTCGATCGAACCGGGCAGCGTCGGCGCCGCCAGCCTCGACCTGGCCCGCGCCTACAACCCCGACTGGCCCGAGGCCGGCGGCCTGGCCGAGAACCCGCACTGGCGCGACGAGCTGGCCGCGGCCGGCTTCGAGGGCCTGCACGGCTTCGCCTTCGACACCGTCGTCCCCTTCACCCATCGCGCGTGGCGGGGACGCATGCGCAGCTCCAGCGGCATCGGCGCCACCCTGCCACCGGACCGGATCACCGCGTTCGACGCCGACCTGGCCGAGCTGCTCCGCGCGCGGTTCCCGCAGGAACCGCTCCGGATCGCTCACCGCATCGATGCGCTCGTCGCTCGGCGCCCTGCGGATCACTAGTCCGGTACGTCCACCAGGACCTTGCCGACCGCGCCGCCCTCCACCGCACGGTGCGCGTCGGCGGTGCGGTCGAGCGGGAAGCGGCGCAGTGGCAGGCCGTGCTCCTCGCCGACCGGCAAAGCACCGTCGCGGACGGCTGAGGCGACGTCTTCGGCGGCGGCGGTGCGCACGTCCGGACCGGCCGTGTAAAGCACCAGGAACTGCAGGCGCGCGTTCAGGACCATGGCCCGCATGACGTCCGGTTCGACCGGCTTGCCGCCGTCGTTGGCGTAGGTCGAGATCGTGCCGCGCGTCCGCAGCACCGCCAGGTCGAGGGCGAGGTTCGCGCCGAGCGCCACCTCCGCGACGATGTCGACGCCGTCCGGGGCGATCGCGCGGATCCCGGCCGCCGGGTCGCCCGCGCGATAGCCGATCACGTGATGGGCGCCGGCGGCCGCCGCCAGCCGGGCCTTCTCCGGGCCGCTGACCGTCGCGATCACGGTGGCGCCGGCCCAGCGGGCGAGCTGGATCACCGCGTGCCCGACCGCCCCGGCCCCGCCCGCCGCGAGCACCACCCGGCCGTCGAGCGCGCCGGGCCGCAGGCGGCGCGGGCCGTCCTCGGCGACGGTGAGCGCGCGGTGCGCGGTGAGCGCGGGGACGCCGAGCGAGGCGCCGACCTCGAACCCGATCCCGTCCGGCAGCGGCACGGCCTGCTCGGCGGGCACGACGGTGAACTCGGCGGCGGTGCCGGTGGGCCGTCCGGCGGCGGCCAGGAACACCCAGACCCGCTGCCCGACCCGGCTCCGATCGACCCCGTCGCCGACGGCGTCGATCACGCCCGCGCCGTCCAGGTGCGGGGTGACCTCCGGGAACCGCAGGGCGGCGCCGGAGCGGGCCTGCACGTCGGCCGGGTTCACCCCGGACACGGCGACCCGCACCCGGACCTCGCCCGGGCCGGGCGCGGGCAGGTCGCGGTCGACGAGCCGGAGAACGTCGGGGCCGCCGTTGCCGCGGTAGACGACCGCCTTCACGACGCCCGTCCCGGCTCGCCGATCGGGACCTCGCTGGAGCGGGACTCGACGGCGTCGAGGGCGGCGAGGGCGTCGTCGTCGAACGCGATGTCGCCGACCGCCATGTTGGCCTCCAGATGGGCGAGGTCGGCGGTCCCGGGGATCAGCAGCACGTTCGGGGCGTGCCGCAGCAGCCAGGCGAGACCGACCTGGGACGGCGTGACGCCCAGCGACCCGGCCACGGCGTGGACGGCCGGCTCCTCGGTGACCTTGGGCAGGCCGGGGAAGGCCCCGCCGAGCGGGAAGAACGGCACCCAGGCGATGCCCTCGGCCGCGCACAGCCGCAGCATGTCCTCGTCGTCGCGGGAGACGAGGCTGTAGGCGTTCTGCACGCAGGCGATCCCGGCGGGCAGGGCGCGGCGCAGGCCGTCGAGGGTGACGCTGCTCAGCCCGATCGCGCCGATCTTGCCCTCGTCGCGCAGCGCGGTCATCACCGCGAGCTGGTCGTCGAGGTCGACCACCTGGTCGCCCTCCGCGCGCAGGCCGGGACCGGAGTCGAGGCGCCGGAGGTTCACCACCGGCAGCCGGTCCACGCCGAGGCTGCGCAGGTTGTCCTCGACGCTCGCCCGGAGCTGCTCCGGCCGCTGCGCGGTCCGCAGCGGGAGGCGCCCGCCCGGGTCGGGATCGGCGCCGACCTTGGTGACGACCAGGACGCCGTCGCCTGGACGGAGGACTTCCCGGATCACGGCGTTGGCGAAGCCGAAGCCGTAGAACTCGGCGGTGTCCACGTGGTTCACGCCGAGCTCGACCGCGCGGCGCAGCAGCGCGACGGCCTCGCCGCGGCGGTCGCGCAGGCGGTCGAGCTGGGCCGCGCCGTAGCCGATCCGGGACACGGTGCGGCCGGCGAACGTGGCTGTGGGGGTGCTGATGGGTGCTCCTCGTGTCGGTGGCGTCGCCGCGGCCCGTGAGGGCGCGGTCGGAACGCGCCGTGGTCCGGCGCGCTCGCGGCACACGGTACAACCAACGAATGACAGATTTCAATTATTGTCATCCAGATGACGGGCGACGGGGTTTGGCTTCCGTCAGTCCCGTGCCGTACGTTCCGCCGTGGAGGCCCGCCCGGCGCCGGCCTCCGGCGAGCCCGATGAGGAGGCCTGATGCGCGGGGAGCCACTCGACGCGGAGACGATCGTGTCGGCCACCGAGGAGGTGCTGCGCCGCCACGGCCCGGAGAAGACCACGGTCCTCGACGTCGCGCGGCTCCTCGGAGTGAGCCACGGGAGCGTGTACCGGCACTTCCCGTCCAAGGCGGCGCTGCGCGAGGCCGTGATCCGCCGCTGGCTCGACCGCGTGCGGGACGACTTCGCCGCAGCGGCCCAGGACTCCGGCCCGACCCCGCCCGACCGGCTGCGCCGCCTCCTCACCGCCATGTTCGCCGCGAAATGGGCCAAGGCCAGGGAGGACCCGGAACTGTTCGCCACCTTCCGGGTCCTCGCGGCGGAGCACAGCAGCGTGTCGTCCGGCCACGTCGAGTTCCTGGTCGGCCTGATCCGCGCGATCGTCGCCGACGGGATCGCCGGCGGCGACTTCGCGGCCGGCGAACCGGAGGCGATCGCGCGGGCCGTCCTCAACGCGACCAGCCGCTACCACGATCCGATGCACGCCGCCGAATGGAACTCCCCGGCGACCGAAGCCGAGTCCGAGGACGTCATCGCGCTCATCCTCGACGGCATCCGCGCCCGCTGAGCACGATCGGGCCTGGTGGGATCGCGCCGGCTGGTGCACACTTCCCCCATGCCTCACGCCGGCCACCTCGAAGGGCCGGACGGGCTGCGCGTCGAGGCCGTCCGGCTCGGCGACGCCGACGTGGCCTTCGCCCGCGCCCGCCACCCCGACGCGCGCGCCGGCCAGACCTGGTTCCTCCTCACCCGCCGCGGGCGCCTGATCGCCTACTGCCGCGACGTCGAGGAGGTCGCCGAGCACGTCGACCTCTCCGACCTGCACGGCCCCGGCGACGCGGCCGAAGACGCCTGCTGAAGGCCGTCAACGGGCTGCGGGGCGCCGGTCCGGGTTAATTGGAAAGACTCTTGACAGTAACGGCGCCGTCCGCGACCGTGAAGACCGTCGACATCTCTTCCTGAGACGCGCGTGTCATCACAACGGCGAACCGTCCCCACCCCCGCCAGGAGAGTCTCCGTTGGTCACCCGCAGATCGTTCCTCGCAGCGGCCGGCACGGCCGCGCTCACCGTCCCGTTCGGACGCGGCCTGCTCGGCGGGCCCGCGCTCGCGGCGCCCTCGACGTGCGGGCTCACGCTCGCCAACCACGGCACGGCTCCCGTCAACGCCTACATCACCGGCCGTGAACAGGGCACCGGCCGGCTGATGCTGCTCCGCGCCGACAGCACGCCGTACTATCCCGCGTCGCCCTCCGCACCGCAGACCCCGCTCCCCGACTGCTCGATCCCCGTCGCCGCCGGCGGCGAGGCGAACCTCACCCTCGGCCAGATGTACGCCGCCCGCATCTACTTCGTGAAGAACGACAGGCTCGACTTCTTCGTCAATCCGGGGCCCGCGCTCGTCGAGCCGGCGTTCGCCAACCCGTCCGACCCCAATTACCTGAAGACCTGGTCGTTCTGCGAATTCACGTTCAACCCGGCACAGCTGTTCGCGAACATCTCCTACGTCGACCTGCTCACCGCGCTGCCGATCGGGCTCGACCTCGCCGGCGACTCCACGCACACGGTCGCGCCCGCGCCCGCCGGAGCGGTCGACGCGGTCGCCAGCGCCCTCGCCGCCCAGGCGAACGCCGACGGGCAGCCCTGGGACCGGCTCGTCATCCGCAACGGCGGCGGCGTCCTGCGGGTCGTCGCACCGCAGGACCACATGGCGAGCAACCCCGGCGCCTTCTCCTCGTACTGGGACGGCTACGTCGGCCGGGTGTGGGACAAGTACGCCGGAACCGACCTCCGCGTGGACGTCCAGGGCGGACGCGGCGTCTACACCGGGCGCGTCAACGGCGGCGTGCTCACGTTCAACGACGGGAGCACGTTCGCGCGGCCCGCGTCCAAGGACATCTTCACCTGCAACGACGGGCCGTTCGCCAACAACCCCGGCGACTCCGACATCAAGAAGGGGCTGCTCGCCCGCATCGCCGCCGCGTTCAACCGCAGCACGATCCTCAGCAGCGCCGACCAGCCGAACGGCACCCGGGAGCCGGACTACTACCAGGACCCGACCACCAACCACTGGGCCCGGATCCTGCACGCCAACACCCCGATCGGATACGCCTTCCCCTACGACGACGTCTGCCCGGACGGGCAGCCGGACGTGTCCGGCGCCGCAAGCGACGGCAACCCGAAACGCCTCACCGTCACCGTCGGCTAGAGCGGCTCGCCCAGCCGGGCGTCCAGGTCCCGGCGGCGTCGTGGCCGCGCCCGGCGGCGGCGAGATGGGCGCGGAGCACGGCGAGCGCCGGGTGGCCGTTGTCGCGGTGCCACAGGATCGAGTGCGGGTAGACGGGCATCGGGTCCGTCACCGGGATGCGGCGCAGGCCGTGCCCGGCGGGCCAGACGAGACGGGTCCGCGCGCCCATGAAGGTGGCCAGGGCCGGAGTGTCGGCGACGGTGTCGAGGAGCGCGTCGGAGCCGAAGTTGGGGCCGGTCGCCTCGATGGTGAGGCCGAACTCGGCGACGAGGTCGTCGTAGTAGGCGGCCCACTCGCTTCCGGGGACGATGCCGGGCATCCAGATCCGGTGCCCGGCGAGCCGGGCGAGGGTCAGCGACCGCGCGGACGCCAGCGCGTGCGCGGGTCCGGTGAGGAGTTCGAGCGGCTCGTCCAGCACCCGGACGGACTCGACGTCCTGCGGCAGGGGCCGGCCGGGCGCCGCGACGGCCCGGAAGGACGCGTCGATCTCGCCGGACCGGATGGCGTCGACGGCCGTCTCGATGCCGAGCAGCATCACCACGTCGAGGTCGATCTCGGGGTGCGCGCGGTGGAACCCGCGCATCAGCCCCGACGCCGCGCCGCGCGAGCTGATGATGTCGACGCGCAGCGGCCGGCGCCCGGCGCGCACGGACGCGACGGCCCGGTCGGCGGCCCGCAGCAGCTCCCGCGCGTGGGGAAGGAACGCCTGCCCGTCGATGCTGAGCTCGACACCGCGCGGCGTGCGGGTGAACAGCCGCACCTCGAGGGCGCGTTCCAGCGCGGCGATGCGCTTGGAGACGGCCTGCTGCGTGACCGCCAGCTCGGCGGCGGCCTCCTGGAACTGCCCCGCGTCGGCGGCGGCCACGAACGTCCGGACAGCGTCGAAATCCATACGCGCACCCTAAAGTTCCAGATCATGCAGGACATATACGAAGAGGCGGAGGCCCTGTATTTCGGTGAGGAGTACGCCGAAGCCGAACCCCTTCTCCGCCGCGCCGCCGAGGCGGACCACGCGCATGCGGCGTACCTGCTGGGGCGCTGCTGCGAAGAGCTCGGCCGCCCTCAGGAGGCCGCGCGCTGGCTGCGCGTCGCCGCCGAGCGCGGCAACACGCTGGCGATGAACGATCTGGCGCTCTGCTTGGAGGACACCGACCGAGCCGAGGCCGTCGCCTGGATGCGCCGTGCAGCCGAAACGGGCTCCCAGTCCACCGCCGCCTACAACCTGGGCATCTTCCTGGAGGAGGACGGGGAATTGCAGGAGGCGGAGCACTGGTACCGGCAGGCCACCGAGAGCCTCTATCACCCGGCGACGCGCAACCGCCTTGCCCTGCTGCTGGAGCGGACGGGCCGGGACGGCGAGGCGGAGGGCTGGTATCGGACGGCCCTGGAGGAGATGGTCGCGTATGAGGACCCCGGTGATCGGGACGAGGACTACGAGGCCAACAGCCAGGTCATGCTCAACCTGGCCGACCTGCTGGAACGCACTGCGAGGCCGGATGAGGCCCGTGATCTGCGCAGGCGGGCGGCGGAGCGCGTCATGGTGGCCGAGGGCGAATAGCGTCGCCTCGTTCCGGTCGGGGTGCGGGTCTGGGGTGTCGTGCGGCGTCCGTGGAGGGGGTGCGGCAGGATGAGGGGCATGGGACAGGTCGTGGTCACCGCGGAGAAGACGTTCAAGGCGAGCCCGGAGCAGGTGTTCGCGGCGCTCGCGGACTACACGGGCGTGCGTTCGAGGATGCTGACCGAGCATTACAGCGAGTACGACGTGCGTGAGGGCGGGCAGGGCGAGGGCACGGTGGTGCACTGGAAGCTCGCCGCCACGAGCAAGCGGGTGCGCGACTGCCTCTTCTCGGTCAGCGCCCCCAGTGCCGACACGCTCGTGGAGAAGGACGCCAACTCCTCGATGGTCACCACCTGGAAGGTGTCGCCCGCGACCGGAGGCGCTCGGGTCCAGGTGCGGACGACGTGGGACGGGGCCGGCGGTGTGGGCGGCTTCTTCGAGCGCACCTTCGCCCCGAAGGGGCTGCGAAGCATCTACGACGCGCAGTTGGCGAAGCTGGACGCCGAGCTGGGTGCCTGACGGGACGTCGCGAATCGCGCCGCCGGAAGGGGCGCCCGGCAATGCCCTCTTTGTAGCGGTCCAGATTGGCACGGTCCCATCTTCGGTGCGCTGCGGAACGGAGCGGGTGCATTCCCGGCCTCCGCCGCGGGCGGGCTTCCGGGACGGTCGGCTTGGACCTGGGTGGCGCGTTGTAGCAGGTCACGCTGCCTGAGGTGGGAGGCCGCCCGCCGGTTCGGGGTGGTTGTCATCTGCGGATTTCGGCCTATTTCGAGTCGCTTGAATTTCGCGATTTCTGTGTTGAGATTCCGTCTGTATAAAGGTCGTCGGAGTTCTGTCTTCGGCGTTCTCTCGTGCTGTGAAAATGGTGTGTTACGAAGGTGTTCCGGTGGTTATCTGCTTGTTCGGCGGCGGGTGGTTGAAAGATTAATTAGTTGTCCTGCTTGATATCGTTCGTTGGTCGGTGTCAAGGGGGTTGTCCGGACGTGGGCCTGGGTGGCGGCGAAGATCAACGTCCCTATCAGAGATTTCGCCGGTGAGGCGGATCGCAGGCCCGGTTTCAGGTGCGGGTCATCAAAGGGTTACCCTGTGGTAAGGTGCGCTTCCATTAAGGGCTTCATGTTCTCGTATTTCAGTCATGCCGCCCTTCTGATTCATCCCCCGTCCACTTGTCGCAAGCGGTCGCCGGTGTGAAAATCGCCACCTAACTATCCGTGCTAAGCGGGTTCTTTGCCGTGCACGCCGACCGTACTACGGCAGTTAGCGGGCGGGGCCGTACCGGGGCACTCTCCTGATCAGGAAAAACGGTCACGCCGCGATTGCCGGGTACGGCAGTTCTCTGTCAGCAGAGCCACCAGCGGAAGGCAAAGCGCGGGAGTGAGACTGTTCTATGGCGCCCATTCCAGAGGGGAGCAGTCATGACCCGCCCAGGTGATCATCCGCATCATTCGGGATACCGAGATCAGAGCTCGATGGAAACCGTGCCGATCGTCTCGCTCCGGGCCGGCGACTCGCCGCGGTTGAACGGTGTGGACCGTGCCCACGTCGCGCGGCTCGCCGAGATGGAGACACCGCTCCCGCCCATCCTGGTGGACCGGCGCACCATGCGCGTCATCGACGGGATGCACCGTCTGATGGTGGCGTCGCTGCAGGGCCGGGAGACCATCGAGGTGGTGTTCACCGAGGACAGCGAGGCGGACATGTTCCTGCGCGCCGTCCAGGAGAACATCGCGCACGGGCTTCCGCTGCGGCAGGCCGACCGCCGGGCCGCCGCCGAGCGGATCATCTCCACGCATCCGCACATGTCGGACCGTGCCATCGCGGAGGTCGCCGGTCTCGCGCCGAAGACCATCGCGTCCATTCGGCGCCGGTCGGCCAAACAGTCGAAGCAGGCGGACGCGCGCGTCGGAAGGGACGGAAAGGTCCGGCCGCTGGACACCAGCGAGGCCAGGAAGCGCGCCGCGGAATTGCTCACCGAGCAGCCGGAGGCGTCACTGCGGGATGTGGCCCGCGCGGTCGGGATGTCCCCGGCGACGGTCCTCGATGTGCGCAAGCGCCTGGAACGCGGCGAGCCGCCGGTACGGAAAAAGCCGGCCGCGGGCCGCGGCACCGAACCAGGAAATAGGAGTGCGTCCGCGGTGCGCGCGGCCGGCCGTCCGGCCCGGGGGCCGCGTACCGCCGGGGGCGCCAATCCGTCCGTCATCGTGGAGCGGCTTTCCCGTGACCCGTCGCTGCATAGCAGCGAACGCGGGCGCGGCATGCTCCGCCTGCTGCACATCAATGCGGTCAGCCTCGCCCATCCGGATCCGGCCGCGGCGGTTCCGCCGCATTGTGTCGCGACCGTCCTGCAGCTCGCCCGTCACTACTCGCAAATGTGGAGCGACTTCGCCCAGGAACTCGATTCGCGGGCCCAGGTGATCAACCCGTCCGCCTCCGGCCTGTGAAAGGGAAAGGGGATCCGCGGTCCCGGCGCGGTCGCGGGTCCCGGCGGCCGGCCGGCCGCCGGGATCAGGCGGCGGTCGGCTTCGGGGCGGGCTCCGCGGCGAGCGGCTCCTCGACCCGCGGCAGGACCCGGTCCAGCCAGGACGGCATCCACCAGTTCGCCCGGCCCAGCAGTTCCATCACCGCGGGCACGAGGACGAGCCGCACGACCGTCGCGTCGATGAGGACCGCCACCCCGAGGCCGAGGCCGATCTGCTTCACCGCGACGTCGGCGGTCGCGACGAACCCGAAGAACACCACGACCATGATCGCGGCGGCGGCGGAGATGACGCGCGCGGTGACCGACAGGCCGCGCGAGACCGCCGCCGAGTTGGTGTCGCCGTCCAGCCAGGACTCCCGGATCCGGGACAGCAGGAACACCTGGTAGTCCATCGAGAGCCCGAAGAGGATCACGAACAGGAAGACCGGGACCCAGGTGGTGACCGGCATCTTCTCCGGGAAGCCGACGAGCCCGCCGCCCCAGCCCCACTGGGTCACGGCGGTCAGCACCCCGTACGAGGCCATGATCGACAGCAGGTTCATCACCGCCGCGGTGACCATGATCACCGCGGACCGGAACATCGCGAGGACCAGCAGCATCGACAGCACCAGGACGATCGCGATGACCCACGGCAGCCGCTGCCCGATGAAGTTCGTGAACCTGATGTTCCCCGCGTTCGGGCCGGTCAGGTAGGCGTGCACCCCGGTGCCGGCGGTGGCCCGCGGCAGCGTATCGGAGGTCAGGGTCTTCACCAGCGCGTTCGTCGCCGCGGCCTGCTCCTGGGTGGTCGGGTAGGCGATGATCATCAGGGCCTTGCCGTCGGACGCGACGACGGGCGGCGTGACCTCGGCGACCCCGGGCCGGGACCGCAGGGCGCCCGCGATCCGGGCGGCGGCGTCCGGCGCGGCGGCCCGCGACGGGAGCTTCGCCGCCACGATCAGCGGCGCGTCGAAGCCGGGGCCGAACCCCTCGGACATCGTCTTGTACGTCGCGTAGCTCATCGACCCGCGCGGCTGTGTCGACTCGTCCGGCATCGACAGGCGCATGGACAGGACCGGCGCGGCGAGGGCCAGGATCACGGCGAGGGCGCTCACCGTGGCGATCACCGGCCGCCGCTGGATGAACGAGGCCCACCGTCCGGCGGCGTTCGGTTCGCCGCCGATGTCCGTGCCCGTGCGCCGCCGCCGGAACGTGAACCGGGACGGCTTCGCCAGCCGCGTGCCGGTGAAGCCGAGGAAGGCGGGCAGCAGCGTCATCGAGGCCAGCACGGTCATCGCGACCGTCGCGGCGGCGGCCACCGCGACCCCGTTCATCAGCGACTCGCGCAGCGCGAGCAGGCCCAGCATCGCGATCACGACGGTGATCCCGGCGGTGAGCACGGAGCGTCCGGCGGTGCGCATCGTGGTGACCGTGGCGGTCTCCGGATCGGCCCCCGCCCGCAGCTCGTCGCGGAACCGGGTGACGATGAACAGCGCGTAGTCCACGCCGACGCCGAGGCCGATGCCGGTGGCGATGATGGGGGAGTAGGACGGCGCGGGGAACAGGTGCCCGAGCAGCTTGAGCAGCGACAGCCCGGTGCCGATGCCGAACAGCGCGGTCGCGACCGGGAGCCCCATCGCGAGGAACGACCCGAACGCGATGAGCAGCACGATCATGGCGGCCGCGACGCCGATCCCGTCGGAGGACCCGCCGGACGGCGCGTCGATCTTGTCGACGACGTCGCCGCCCAGCGTGAACGTCACGCCGTGCCCGGACGCCTCGGTCGCCTGCTTCATCAGCTTCTTGATCTCGCTGGTCGGCAGCGACGTGCCCGGCTCGGTGAACTGCACGGTCGCGAACGCGATGTGCCCGTTGCGGGACACGTGCGCGTACGGGTCGCTGACCCCCGACACGTGCGGCGCGGTGCGCAGCGGCGCCAGCGCCGCCTGCACCCGGGGACGCACGGCGGCGTCGGTGACCGGCGCCGCGGACTTGATCGCGACGGTGAGCCGGTCGCCGGACTGCTGGGGGAAGTGCCGGTCGAGCAGGGTCTGGCCGGGGTCGCTGGTGTTGACGTCGTTGTCGGGGCTGGCCCCGTAGAGCTGCCACAGCGTCACCAGGCAGGCCAGGCCGGCGATCCAGGCCAGCAAGGTGGTCCAGCGGTGACGGAAGCAGGCGCGGCCGGCCGTTCCGAGTATCGACATCGTGACCTCGCTAGGAGCCTGGGGGTTCGCTGCACGCCGCACCGCGGGCCGTCGCGGCACGGCACGAACGTACGACGGGCCAAAATTTATGTCAAGGCAAGGACACTGGTCAGACCTAGAATTCTGGTCTGACATATTTTGTGTTACGGTGCTGCCATGGCCATGGGACTGCGGGAGCGTCGCAAGCAGGAGACGCGCCAGGCCCTCTCGAACGTCGCGATGCGGCTGTTCGAGGCCAAGGGCTTCGACGAAGTGAAGATCATCGAGGTCGCCGACGCGGCCGGCGTGTCCAAGATGACCGTGACGAACTACTTCCCCCGCAAGGAGGACCTGGTCTTCGACCGGGCCGAGGTGATCATCCGCAGCCTGGCCGACACCGTCACCGCGCGCCCCGCCGGGGAGAACGCGCTCACCGCGATCCGCCGCGACTTCACCGCCCGGATCGCCGCGGAGGACGCCGTCCCCACCCCGGCGTTCGCCCAGATGGTGCAGAACAGCCGCATCCTCACCGCGCGGGTGCGCGAGATCGCCGACCTGCGCGAGCAGGCGCTCGGCGACGCCATCGCCGCCGAGACCGGGCAGGACGACCCGCTGCAGCGGATCGTCGTCGCGCAGCTCGCGTCGGTCCACCGCGTGCTGTTCGGGGAGGCCTTCCGGCGCGTGCTGGACGGCCGGCCGCGCGACGAGATCGTCCGGATGCTCGCGACGGCCGCCGACCAGGCCTTCGACCGGCTCGAGGTGGCGCTGGGGGACTGCTTCATCAAGGCCTGAGCGAATCGGCCTTTCCGTCGCCGTCCGCCCTCCCTTTCGCCGCGCCCGCCTCCGGGAAATCCTCTTCGTGGCCGATGGTGGCCCGCGCACGCCGAATGGCGCCTGAACGCGTGGACGCCACCAGGCCAGGCGGCTCCGGCGGACGCGCACAATCCGGTGGTGCCGATCCGCCGAAATGACCGCGGCGTTCACGCGTCCGCCCGCACCGGCGGGCACGAAATGGACAGTGCCGAATCCCCTGCCTAGCCTTCCGATGAAGTCGCGAGGAGTGTCGTTCACCCGGAATTCACCACCGTTTCCGAACGGGCTCCCGGCAATTCGTCGAGATGCGAGACGAGGTCGTCCATTGGAACCGGTAGTGGCCGTGGTCATCGGTGATATCGCGCTGGTCTTCGTGACCGCCACGCTGCTCGGCGCGGCGGCGCGCAAGTGCGGTCAGCCGGCCGTCGTCGGGCAGATCATCGCGGGGATCCTGCTGGGCCCGAGCCTGCTCGGACGACTGCCCGGCCATCTCGACGGCCGGCTGTTCCCGAGCGACGCGCTGCCCTACCTGACCATGCTGTCGCAGGTCGCCATCGTGGTCTTCATGTTCTCGGTCGGGTACGAGCTGGAACTCGGCGCGATCCGCGGGCACGGCCGGGTCGTGCCGCTGCTCGCGCTGGGCGCGCTCCTGGTGCCGATGGCGCTCGGGATGGCGTGCGTGCTGCTCCTGCACCCGGAGTTCGCCGACCTCGGCATGCGCGGCCACGGCCGCTCCTTCCTGCTGTTCATGGGCGTGGCCACGTCCATCACCGCGCTGCCCGTCCTCGCGGCGATCGTGCGGGAGCGCGGCCTCGCCAGGACGACCGCCGGCGTCGTCGCGACCGCCGCGGCGGGGATCATGGACGCGCTGGCCTGGCTGGTGCTGGCCGCGGCGCTGATCGGCAGCGGCCGCACCGGCCGGTTCCCGCTTCCGGTGACGATCCTGCTGGTCAGCGGGTTCGTCGTGGTGATGCTGGTGGTCGTGCGTCCCGCGCTGGCGTGGTGGACGGACCGGGGCCGGTCGGTGCTGTCCAGCCCGGCTCCCGTCGCGTTCGCGCTGGCCATGGGGAGCGCCTGGGTGACCGCCTCGCTCGGCCTGCACCCGGTGTTCGGCGCGTTCCTCGCCGGCCTGGCGATGCACGGCGGGAAGCGGGCGCCCGACGCGGACGTGCTGCGCGCGATGGACCAGGTGGGGAGCCTGCTGCTGCCGCTCTTCTTCGTGGTCACGGGCCTGTCGCTGAACATCGGCGCGGTCCACGGGAAGGCCCTCCTGCTGCTCGGGATCGTGGTGGTCGTCGCCTGCGCCGGGAAGCTGGTGCCCTCCTACGGGATCTCCCGGCTCTGCGGGCTGCCGCCGCGGGAGTCCGCCACGGTCGCGGCGCTCATGAACACGCGGTGCCTGACCGAGCTGATCGCGCTCAACGTGGGGCTCGCCGACGGGATCATCGGCCGGCGGCTCTTCACCGTCCTGGTGCTGATGGCGCTGATCACGACATTCGCCACCTGGCCATTGCTGTCGTTCATTCGGCCGGCCCGGGAGCCGGAGGCGGCCGTGCAGGAATACGTCGCCTGACTTCGGCCCCGCCCATCGCACTTCGGCCCTGGCCATCGCACTTCGGGCATCGCACTTCGGGCATCGCAGTTCGACGCCGCCCATCGCACGGTTTTCCGCGGAAGTCCACCCCGCAATGACGCGGGCGTGGGCGGGCCCGCGCGCGTTCGGCCATGCCGTTCAACCGATGCCGTGTGCGCACTTGAACGCGCGCCCTCGCGATGACCCTCGCCTATTCGCGGCGGCGGCCGACACATTTGACACTCCGGCGGCCGCGACGCACGCTGGGGATGCACGGGAAATACGGACCAATTCGTCGACTGTGCGGGGTTTCAGAATCGACCTGGAATCCATAAAGCGTGTTCTCCGGACGGTTCACCGCCCCGGTCGGCGATGCCGCCGGCCGGCGCCGGACGGGCACGGCGTCCCCCCACCGAACACCGCGATCGATTCCGGTCCACGACGGAAGGCAGGCGCACATGACCGGCTACGGGCTGCTGATCTTCGACGGCGCGGACGAGCTGGACTTCACCGGTCCGTGGGAGGTGTTCGCCGTCTCCTCGATCCTGCGCGACGGGGCCGACTCCTCCGCGCTGATCGCCGAACGGCCGGGCCCCGTGAGCTGCCAGAAGGGCATGCGGGTCGTCCCGAGCCACACCCTGGACGACCACCCGCCGCTGGACGTCCTGGTGGTGCCCGGCGGCGCCGGCGTGCTGCGCGAGCTCGGCAACCCGACCGTCAAGGACTGGATCCGGAAGACCGCCGCGAGCGCCGCGTGGACCGCCAGCGTGAGCACCGGCGCGTTCCTGCTGCACGAGGCCGGGCCGATGCGCGGCCACCGGGCGACGACGCACCACGCCTACACCGAGCGCCTCCAGGCCCTCGACGACGTCACCGTGGTCCCGAACGCGAGGTACGTCGTCGACGGCGACCTGATCACCAGCCAGGGGATCTCCGCGGGCATCGACATGGCGCTGTGGATCGTGGGCCGCCTGCACGGCCGGGACCACGCCCGGGAGGTGCAGTGGCGGCTGCAGTACTACCCCGCGCCGCCCTACCAGGCCGACGAGCCCCTCTGACGCACGGCCGCGCGGACCGGCCCCGGCCGCCCGCGGCCGGCGAGCGCGCTGACATCCCCCGGTGGAAAGGCGAGGAGAGCATGCCGTTCATCAATCCCGAGGACGGATACCTGACCGTCATCAACCTGTTCAAGACCGACACCACGGAGAAGCGGGACCGCCTGCTCAAGGAGACGATGGAGGTGGTCGACAGCGTCGGCTACCCCGGCTGGATCTCCAGCACCGTCCACCTGGGCGAGGACAGGCTCGGCACGCTGAACTTCATCCAGTGGCGCGCCGTCGAGGACCTCCAGTCGTGGTACGCGGGCGAGGTCTTCAAGCACCGCGACATGTCGGTCTTCCTGGAGATCATGACCTACGGCCGGCTGCTGCAGGCCGAGGTCGAGCTGAGCCAGTGCCACCCGGACGCGGGGAAGGTCCCCGAGATCTCCCCGGAGCGCGAGGACTACACGGTCGTCGAGATCTTCGACGTGCAGCCGGAGCGGCAGGGCGCGCTGATCTCCTCGATCAGCGCCGCGCACGAATGGCTCGTCGACACCCCCGGCTACCGGTCGCAGAGCGTCCTGCGCGGTGTGCGCGCGCGGGGCCCCAAGGGGGTCGGCGAGCTGCAGACGCTCGGCCCCGACAACTCCTTCGTCGTCGTCTACTCGCAGTGGTCCGGCAAGGAGGCCTACGACGCGTTCCGCACCGTCCCCGACGACCGGCGGCCGGCCGCCCGCCGCGCGACCGACATCGAGCGGTACGCGCTGACGACCTCCGCCGACTGGAACACCTACCGGGTCGTGCACGCCGGTTCTGCCGACCGGCCGTGAACGCCACCGAATTCCGCACGGTAACGCCATCCGAGGAGCCGCGGCGCAAGGCGCTCGCCATCCGGGAACAATGGAGGTTCGTCAATGCCTGACACGTACGATGCCGTCGTCGTCGGCGGGGGCCCGGCCGGAGCCACGGCCTCGGCGCTGCTGGCCAAGCGCGGCCGGCGGGTGCTGCTGCTGGAGAAGGAGAAGTTCCCCCGCTACCACATCGGGGAGTCGCTCATCCCCGGCGTGATGCCGATCGTCCAGGAGCTCGGCGCCGGGCAGGCGCTCGCCGACCTCGGCGCCACCCCGAAGCGCGGCGTGACGCTGGTGTGGGGCGCCACCCCGGAGCCGTGGACGGTCCGGTTCGACGAGCTCTACGCCGGCGTCATCGAGCCCGGCGAGTTCGACCCGCCCGCCTACCAGGTGAAGCGGGCCGAGTTCGACAACATGCTGCTCATGCACTCGCGGCGGCTCGGCACGACCGTCATCGAGGAGGCCCAGGCGCGCAAGGCCGTGTTCAGCAACGGCCGCTGCACGGGCCTGCTGTACAGCGCGTCCCGCGACGACGAGCTCGTCGAGGTGCGCGCGCCGCTGGTGCTGGACGCGTCCGGCCAGGCGAAGTTCATGGCCCGCAACCGGGACACGGTCATCTGGCACGAGGACCTGAAGAACCTCGCCGTCTGGACCTACTTCCAGGGCGGCGGCCGGCTGGAGGGCAACGACGCCGGCAACATCCTCGTCGAGGCCGTCCCGCCCGGATGGCTGTGGATGATCCCGTTCAGCGACGGCACGTGCAGCGTCGGGTTCGTCGCGCCGAGCGCGGTGTTCGCGGCGTCCGAGCTCACCCCGGAGCGGTTCCTGCACCGGCAGCTGGAGGAGACCGGCTTCATGAAGAAGCTGCTCCAGGACGCCACGCAGGTGGCGCAGGTCCGCACCGCCAAGGACTGGTCGTACAGCTCGACCGAGATGAGCGGGCCCGGGTTCCTGCAGGTCGGGGACGCGGCGGCGTTCGTCGACCCGCTGTTCTCCACCGGCTGCATGCTCGCCATGAAGGGCGGGTCGCTCGCCGCGGAGGCCGCCGACCGCATCCTCGCCGACCCCGGTTCCGAGGAGCAGGTGCGCGCGGTCTACGAGAAGGAGTACCACGCCGTCCTGGACGTGGTGCTCGCGTTCGTCCGCATCTTCTACGACCAGACGCAGAAGGCCGAGGAGTACTTCGACCAGGCGCAGGGACTCGTCGACCCGGACATGTTCCACAAGGCCCGGCAGGACTTCATCGCGCTCATCTCCGGCCTGGCCAAGGCCGTCGACGGCTGGCAGATCGGATAGCGACCGCACGGTCCCCGAAACGGGCGGGCAGGGCGTCCCAGGCGGACGCCCTGCCCGCCCGCGGATTCACCGGGCCCGCGACGAGCGGTGCCCACCCGTCCCCCCCGCACCCGAACGCGAGAGCGAGCCGCAATGCCCCCCACCGCCCCCACCTGTGACGTGCTGGTCGTCGGGGCCGGCCCGGTCGGCCTGGCCGCCGCCCACGAGCTGGCCCGGCACGGCCTGTCCGTGCGCCTGGTCGACGCGGCCGGCGGCCCCGCCGCCACCAGCCGCGCCCTCGGCGTCCACGCCCGCACCCTGGAGACCTACGACCAGATGGGCGTCCTCGGCGCCATGCTCGCCCGGGCCCGCAGGGTCGAGCACCTCACGCTGCACCAGAGCGGCCGCCCGCTGGTGCGGTTCGACGCCGACTACGACCGGCTGCCGACCCGGCACCCCTACTCCGTCATGATCGACCAGACCCGCACCGAGCAGGTGCTGCGGGACGCCGCCGCCCGCCGCGGCGTCCAGGTCGAGTGGGGGACGCGGCTCACCGGCTTCTCCGACGACGGGGACGCCGTCACCGCCGAGCTCGTCCGCGCCGGCGGGGCCGCCGAGACCGTCCGCGCGGCCTGGCTGGTCGGCGCCGACGGCGGCCACTCGACCGTCCGCAAGAAGCTGGGGCTGCGGCTCCGCGGCGACCAGACCGAGACGTGGCTGATCGCCGACGCGGAGGTGCGCTGCGACCTGCCGACCGACTCCATCCACTGGATGCGCACCCGCGAGGGCGCCGTGATGATGGTGCCGTTCGCGGAGGACGGCCGGTGGCGGCTGGTCGACACCCGCGACACCGACCACGAGGGCGACACCGGCGACGCGGCCCTCGCCGCCCGCTTCGCCCGCAAGATCCGGGCCGGCTGCGGCGCCGAGGTCACTGTCGAGCCCCCGACCTGGGTCTCGGTGTTCACCATCCAGCAGCGCATGGTCCCCGCCATGCGGTCCGGGCGCTGCTTCGTCGCGGGCGACGCGGCGCACGTGCACAGCCCCGCGTCCGGGCAGGGCCTCAACACCGGCATCCAGGAGGCGTGCAACCTGGCCTGGAAGCTCGCCGACGTGCACCACGGCCGCGCCGACGACCGGCTGCTCGACAGCTACGACGCCGAACGCGTCCCCGTCGGCGCGGAGCTTCTGCGCTCCACCCGCCGCACCACCACCATGATCCAGGCGAGCGGCCCGGTCGCGCGGGCCGCGCTGCGGACGCTGTTCGCGGTGGTCCGCACCGTCCGGCCGCTGAAGTCGCGGATCGAACGGAAGATCATGGGCGGCACGTCGGCGCTCGGCCTGCGCTACACGTCCGGGCCCCTCGCCGCCGGGCCCGGCGGGGGGGGCCGCCCCGGGCGGCCGGCCCCCGCGGGCCCCCGGGGGGAGCCCCGCGGCGGCGGGGGACCCCCGGGAGGCCGGC